>NZ_JBSGIV010000029.1:0-84824 GCF_053605225.1 Micromonospora sp. NPDC003944 | reverse complement strand
GGTCGACGTCGGGGAAGCGCGCCGCGCATGGCGGAAGTGGGGACGGGTGGGTGGTTAGGGGACGGTTAGGGTGAACTCGGCGGTTCGGACTTCGGCGTTCACCTGGAAGTCGAGGTAGAGGCGGTAGCGGCCGGGGCCGGGGGTGGTCAACCAGAACCTGATCTGACCGTCCACCAGCTCGGTCTCCGGGTGCACGTGCAGGTAGCCGAGGTCGCCCTCGCGCAACGCCACCAGATGCCCGTACGCCCCGAGGTACCGCTCCAACCGGGCGGCACCGCCAACACCGTCGACCCGGAAGGTCAGCGGCACGGTCGCCCCGGCCTGCGGAGTGCCCTGGTAGCCGACGGTGAAGCCGTCCACGGTCGTCGAGGTGGCCGGCCCCGGCAGTGGGCGGGGCTGGTAGTCGCCGGGCACGACCAGATCCGTACCGAGGGTCACCGCGGTCTGCGCGCCATTGTCGGCGACCACTGTGAAGTCGGCGTACGCGCGCCAGAGGCCTGGCTGCGCGAGGGTCAACGGCACCGACCAGGTGCCGTCCGCCGCCATGGTGGGGTGCAGGTGCTGGTAACCGCCCAGGTCCCGCCGGACGACGATGAGGTGCATCGGCTTGTCGTGCACGATGGCGAATCGGGTGACCGGTCGGCGCTGGGCGTCACGCACCTGGAAGCGGAGCTGACCCGCGCGACCCGCCACGAACTCGGTGGCCAGGGGGGCCAGCGTGAGCCCGGCCGAGCTGACCGCCAGACCGCCCGGCTCGGTGGGCGCGCCCTGATCGGTGCCCGTTGCGGAGCCGTGGCTGTGCGGGGCGACGCCCGGCGGGTCGGTGTGCTCGGCCCCCGACGACGGGCCGCCGGTGGCGGCACCGGTGGCGTTCAGCCGGCCGAGGCCGAAGCCGAGCAGCACCGCCAGCACCAGCCCGCCGACCACGAGCGCCAACCGGAGAGTGCTCCGGTCCGGACCGCCCGAGACCCCGTCGACGACCGCCTCCGCAGCCTCACGGTCAAACCCCGGCACTGCAGCCTCACGATCAGAGCCCGGCACCGCAGGCACCTCGTCAGAGCCCGGCATCGCGGACACCTCGTCCGGAACCGGCCCTGCGGAGAGCTGGTCAGGCACCGCCAACGCCCAGCGGGTGGCCGGCCTCGTCGACGGCGGTCGTGCCCGTGACACCGTGCGCGCAGGTGACGGGCTGCTGGTCGGTCATGGTGCCCACGTTACCGCCGTGCGCAGCCGGCCCAGGCCGGCGACCTGACGGCGTGGCGACTGTCGCATTCGGCGGCGCCGGGGAACTTTCCGCCAACCGGATAGAACGGGACCGCGAACGGCAGCGGGTCAGCCGGCCACGGCGAGGGCGAGCGGGAGCACGTCGGTCGCGCCGGCCCGGCGCAGGGCTCGGGCGACGAGAGTCATCGTCCAGCCCGAGTCGATCAGGTCGTCGACGAGCAGAACCGGGCCGTCCAGCCCGGCCAGCGCCTCGGCCAGGTCGGCGGGCACGGTGAAGGTGTCGTGCAACGCGCGTACCCGTTGGGCGCTGTTGCCGCGCGCCCCGGCCGGGCCGCCGGGGCCGGTAGCGGTGACCTCGCCGAGCAGTGGCAGCCGGCCCACGGTGGCGATCCGCTCGGCGAGCGAACCGAGCAGGCGGGGCCGCCGTCGGGAACCGACCGCGACCACCGCCACCGGCCGGCGGGGCCACGGGTCGTCGCCGTGCGCCCATGCCTTCAGCACCTCCACGACCGCGCCGGCGACGTCGTCAGGCACCGGCGCGTCCGGCGACTCCGGGCCGACGAGATCCCGCAACCGGCCACCCCAGCCCAGGTCGGAGAGGCGCCCGACGGCACGGCCCGGCAGCGCTTGGTCCGCGGGGGCGATCCGGCCTTTGAGGGGTACGCCCACCGCGTCGAGCCCGGTCGGCCAGAGCTTCTTCGGCGCGATCTCCACGCCGGGTCGGCCCAGGAAGGTCTGCGCGGCGGTGAGCGCGGCCGTCGACACGTCGGCGGCGAAGAGTGGGTCGGCACACCTGTCGCAGCGGCCGCAGTCGACCGCCTCGGTGTCGTCCAGACGTTCCCGTAGATACCGCATCCGGCAGTCGGACGTGGTCGCGTACTCCCGCATGGCCTGTTGCTCGACGGTGCGTGCCTCGGCGACGCGGCGCAACCGGGCCTCGTCGTAGACCCACGGCTCGCCGGTGGCGAGCCAACCACCGCGCACCCGGCGGACCGCGCCGTCGACGTCGAGCACCTTGAGCATCAGCTCCAACCGGGCCCGGCGCAGGTCGACGAGGGGCTCGAGGGCCTGCGTGGAGAGCGGGCGGTCGTCGTGCAGGGCGGCCAGCACGGCCCGGACCTGCTGCTCCGGTGGGAACGCCAGCGAGGCGAAGTAGCGCCAGATCGCGGCGTCCTCGATGCCGGGCAGCAGCAGTACCTCGGCGTGCTCGACGGCGCGGCCGGCGCGGCCGACCTGCTGGTAGTACGCGATCGGCGAGGGCGGCGCGCCGAGGTGGACGACGAAGCCCAGGTCGGGCTTGTCGAAGCCCATGCCCAGGGCACTCGTGGCGACCAGCGCCTTGATCTTGTTGTCGAGCAGGTCCTGTTCGGCGGCCCGCCGGTCGGCGTCGTCGGACTGCCCGCTGTACGAGGCGACCGGGTAGCCCCGGGAGCGCAGGAACTCGGCCGTCTCCCCCGCTGCCGCAACGGTCAGCGTGTAGACGATGCCGGAGCCGGGCAGCTGGTCCAGGTGGTCGGCGAGCCAGGCCAGCCGGTGCGCCGGGCTGGGCAGGTCGAGCACCCCGAGGCGCAGCGACTCGCGGTCCAGGGTGCCGCGCAGGATGAGGGCGTCGCCCAGCTGCTCGGCGACGTCCTGGGTGACCCGTGCGTTGGCGGTGGCGGTGGTCGCCAGCACGGGAGTGCGCTCGGGCAACTCGGCGAGGAACGTCCGCAGCCGCCGGTAGTCGGGCCGGAAGTCGTGCCCCCAGTCGGAGACGCAGTGCGCCTCGTCGACGACAAGCAGGCCGGTGGTCGCGGCAAGCTTCGGCAGGACGCTGTCGCGGAAGTCCGGGTTGTTGAGTCGTTCCGGGCTGATCAGCAGCACGTCCACCGAGCCGGTCTGGATCTCGGCGGTGATCTCGTCCCACTCGTCGAGGTTCGCCGAGTTGATCGTGCGGGCTCGGATGCCGGCCCGGGCAGCCGCCTCGACCTGGTTGCGCATCAACGCCAGCAGCGGGGAGACGATGACCGTGGGGCCGTGCTCCCCGGCCTCTCGCAGCAGCGCGGTGGCCACGAAGTAGACGGCCGACTTGCCCCAACCGGTCCGTTGGACGCAGAGCACCCGCCGCCGGTCGACGACGAGCGCCTCGATGGCGCGCCACTGATCCTCACGTAGCCGGGCGTGGTCACCGGCCAGCCGGCGCAGCACCGCCTCGGCCCGCTCCCGTACGGCTGCCCGCTCTGCTGTCTCCACCCGGCATTTCTACCAGCGCCATCCGTCAAGCCCCTGTTGATCAAGAGGTTTGCGTCATGATCCGGGCGGATTCTGACGCAAACCTCTTGATCAACGGGATTAGCGGCGGGATCGGGGGCGGAGGGCTCGGGTCAGGTGGGTTACGCGGGGGGCGAGGCTGGTCAGACCTCCTGGGAAGAAGTAGACGGCCAGGATGAAGACCGTGCCGAGGACGAAGAGGGGCTGGCTCAGTGGGCGACTCAGGACCGCCGGCAGGTTGTCCACCGCGTCGCTCGTGCCGAAGGCGGTGAGCCGGTGGTCCAGGTACATGTAGAGGACACCGCCGAGCACCGGCCCCCACCGGGTGCCCGGCCCGCCGAGCACCACCATGACCAGCAGCGACAGGGTCAGCTCGGAGGACGTGATGTGCGGCGACGCGCCGCCGACGATCAGGACGTAGACCACCCCGCCCGCCGACGCCAGCCCGCCGGCCAGGGTGAACGCCACAAGCTTGTAGCGGTACGGGTCCAGCCCGAGCACGCCGATCCGCCGCTCGTCGTCGCGCAGCCCGGCGAGCACCCGCCCGGTCGGCGACCCGCTCACCCGGTGCACCACGAAGACCACGAGCGTCAGGTACGCCAGCGCCAGCCAGTAGAGGTTGACCGTGTTCGTCACCCCGACCAGGCCGGCGGGCAACCCGGACACGTCGAGCGGCAGGCCCTCCTCGCCGCCGGTGAGCCCGCCGAAGTCCCGGGCCACCAGGATCGCCCCGACCTGGGCGAAGGCCAACGTGACCATGGCGAACGCGATGCCCACCGTACGCAGCGCCACCGCGCCGAGCAGCGCCGCGAGGATGGTGCCGCCGGTGATCGTGAGCACCGCCGCCTGCCACAGCGGCAGACCGGCCCGGGTGACCAGGATGTCGGTGCCGTAGACACCTGCGGCGAAGTACAGCGCGTGGCCGAAGGAGAGCATCCCGGTGCGGCCGAAGAGCAGGTCGTACCCGGCCGCGAGCCCGCCGAAGATCAGGCAGATGGCGAGCAGTTGCAGGGTGCCGGGTGAGTTGACCGGCCCCTCGAAGATCCCCGGCAGGGAGATCGTCGAGTACGGCAGGATCGCGAGGACCACGAGCGCGACGAGCGGCAGGAACGGGCGGACCCGGTGCGCACGGCCGGGTTTCGGCGCGGTGGGCGTCGGCGTCGGTGTTGTCTGGAGAAGCGTCATGCCGTTGCCACCTTTCCGGCGATGCCCTGCGGGCGCAGCAGCAGCACCACGGCCAGCAGCCCGACCACGCAGATGTCGCCAAGCCCGGACGTGCCGTAGTAGTTGACGAACTGCTGCACCAGCCCGACCACGACCGCCGCGTACGCGGAGCCGACCACCGAGCCCATCCCGCCGATCACCACCACGATGAACGCGAAGATCAGCAGCGAGCCGCCCTGACCGGGCGAGACGGTGCCGAAGTAGACCCCGCCGAGCGCACCGGCGAGCGCGGCGGCCGCCCCACCGATCGCGAAGACCAGGGTGAACGCCTTGCGCACGTCGATGCCGAGCGCGGTCACCATCTCCCGGTTCTCCACCCCGGCCCGGATCACCAGGCCGTACCGGGTCCACCGCAGGAACGCCAGGATCGCGCCGAGCACCAGCACCGCCGCGATGATCAGCAGCAGGCCCCCGTTCGGCACCTGCGCGCCGAGGATCCCGGTCACCTGCCGGGTCCAGTCCGGACGCGGGAACGGCCGGGCATCCGCACCCCAGGTGGCCTGGAGCAACGCCACCCCGGCCAGCGACAGGCCGACGGTGACGAGCACCTGCTCGATGGTGCGGGAGTAGAGCGGCCGGATCAGCACCAGTTCGACCAGCACCGCGACGAGCGTGCCGGCGGCCACCCCGAAGGCGACAGCGAGCACGAAGCCGAACCCGTCGGACCCAGCGCCGGGCAGGTTGCCCGCCGCCCACCACGTGCCGTACGCGCCGACGCCGAGGAACAGCCCGTGCGCGAAGTTGAGCACGTCGGCCAGACCGAAGACCAGCGACAGGCCGGAGGCGACGAGGAAGTACAGCGCCGCCAGGCCCAGCCCGGTCAACGCCAGGAGGATCACGGTTCCCATCAGTGGTTCACCTCCGCCGAGCCGACACCGAGCAGCGACTTGGTCAACGCCGTCTCCAACAGCAACTCGCGGGCGTCGCCGGTCCAGGCCACCTTGCCGGCGGCGAGCACGACCGCGTCGCGGGCCAGTCGGCGTACCACCGCCAGGTTCTGCTCGACGAGCAGCACCGGCACCGACTCCGCGACCCGCTCCAACACCTCGGCCACCTCGGTCACCACCTTCGGCGCCAACCCCTTGGTCGGCTCGTCGACAAGTAGCAGCCGGTTGTCGTTGAGCAGCACCCGACCGATCGCGAGCATCTGCTGCTGGCCGCCGGAGAGCGAGCCGGCCCGTTGCCGTCCGCGCCGGTCCAGCTCCGGGAAGAGCGCAAAGACCTTGTCGTACGCCGGGGTGGTGCCGCGCCGCTCGGCGAGCCGCAGGTTCTCCGCGACGGTGAGGCCGGCGAACACGCAGCGGTCCTCGGGCACGTAGCCGAGCCCACCACGGACCAGCCGGTGCGTCGGTCGGGCCAGCAGGCTCTGCGCGCCCATCCGGATGGTGCCGCGGACCTCCCCCGCAGGTGGGGTGAGGCCGACGATCGCGCGAAGCGTGGTGGTCTTGCCCACGCCGTTGCGGCCGAGCAGGACCGTTACGCCGGTCGGGGCGACAGTGAAGGACACCCCCTGGAGGATGTGCAGCCCGGAGATCCGGACCGACAGATCCTCCACACTGAGAATCGGTTCGCTCACAGCGCTGCCTCCGTTCGCGACTGCGGGGCTCGCAAACCCGGCTCACTCCTCGCGCTCACAGCGACTCCCCCAGATAGGCCTCTTGCACCGTGGGGTTGGCCATCACCGTCTCCGGGGTGTCGCAGGCCAGCAGCGCGCCGTGGTGCATGACGGCGATCCGGTCGGCCAACTCCAGGATGACGTCCATGTGGTGTTCGACCATCAGCACCGCCCGGCCGCTGTCGCCGGTCAACGACTTGATGACGGCCACCAGTTCGGGCACGTCTTCGGCGCTGACCCCGGCCATCGGCTCGTCGAGCAGCATCACCCGCGGTTCACCGGCGAGCAGCAGGGCGATTTCCAGCTTGCGCTTCTCGCCGTGGGCCAGGGTGCCGGCCAGGGCCGTACCCCGGTGGGCGAGGCCGACCCGGTCGAGCGCCGCGTCGGCGGCGGCGGCGACCTCCCGGTCGGCCGCCGCCCGCCGCCACAGTGCCATCGATCCCCCGCGGTGCGCCTGCACGGCGAGCCGGACGTTCTCCCGCACGCTCAGTGAGCCGAAGACCGAGGACGCCTGGAAGGTACGACCCAGACCGAGGCGGGCCCGCCGGTGTGGCGGCAGCGCCTCGATGTCCTGCCCGTCCAGGGTGATCCGGCCCTCGGTGGCCCGGCGCAGGCCGGTGATCAGGTTGAACAGTGAGGTCTTACCGGCGCCGTTCGGCCCGATGACGCCCAGGAACTCCCCGGGCGCCAGGTCGAGGTAGACGCTGTCGACGATGGCGACCTCACCGATCCGCCAGGTCAGACCGCGGGTGGCGAGCATGGTCAGCCCTTCATGGCCACGGCCGGCGGCGCGGTCTCGTCACCGGTGAGGCTCTTCTGGGCGGTCGCGGTGAATTCGGTGCCGCTGCCGGTCAGCTTGGCCTGGAACATCGGCTGGAGCAGCGCGTGGTCGGCTGCCCGGATGGTCATCTGGCCCTTGACCCCGTCGAAGCTCCAGCCCTCGAGCGCGGTGACCATCTTGTCGACGTCGTCCCCACCCTCCTGGGCGGCGCGGACCACCATCTGCGCGGCGGCGAAACCGTCCGGGTGGAACAGGTCGATGGTGTTGACCTTGGCCTTGAGCGCCTTGCTGGCCTCGGTGTCGCTGGCACCGTCGAAGTAGTGCGACAGGAAGGAGATCTTCGCGCCGGCGGCACCGAAGGTCGGCCACGAGGCGCGGATGTCCAGGCCGGTGACGACGGTGGTGGACGACAGCACGCCCTGCTGGTCGAGGGTCTGCCACATGGCGGGGGCGGTCGTGCCCGCCCACGCCACGAAGAGCAGGTCCGGCTTGGCCGCCTTGATCTGGCTGGCGAACGGGGTGAACTCGGTGGCGCTGGCCGGGGCCCGGACACTGCTCACGGTCGCGCCCGCAGTGCCGATGACGGCCTTGACAGCCGCCTCGTTGGCGTCGCCGAACGCGCCGTCCTGGGCGAAGACCACGACCTTCTTACCTGTCGGGTCGCCGATGAACGACTTGGCGGTCACCACATCCTGGTAGGACTGCCGACCGGAGCGGAAGGTGTACTTGTTCGCGCCGGTCACCGCGTCCGTGGCGGCCGGGCCGGAGATGAACAGCACCTTGTTCTGCGCCGCGATCGGCGCGACCTGAAGCGCCACACCGGAGGCGGTGGAGCCGGCAATGATCTTCGTACCCTTGCCGATCAGGTCCTTCGCCGCGGAGACCGCCTTGGCCGGGTCGCCCGCGTCGTCGACCTCGGTCAGCTCGATCTTCCGGTCACCGACCTTGCCGGTGCCCTTCGTGGCGAAGTCCAGCCCCGCCTTGAACCCCTCGATGTACTGCTTTCCATAGCTGGCCAGGGCTCCCGACTGGGAGTACACCAGGCCGACCTTGACCGGCGCGGCGCTGTCGCCGCCGCCGGTGGCGGTGTCCTGCGGGCTACCACAGGCCGTGGCGGCCAACGCCGCGGCCATCATCGTGGCGGCGGAGAGGAACACCCGCCGCGTCGTCCGGACCGTCATTGCGACTCCACATGAGGACTCGGAGGGAGAGAACTTCTTCGTGACGGCCCACGCTAGAAGTGACCTCACCCACGAGCTATGTGGCAGAAACACACAAGTAACAAGATTGAGGTGGTCGGGGGTTACAACGGCCCGCACCACCGCCTCGGGGTTTCGCCCCGCGATGGCCCGACCCCCCACGGACCACCCGAACCGTGTGTCGTCCTACGCCATCAGCCCGCCTTCATGATCGTGATCGATCCTGGATGTAGTGGCCTCCGACGGGCGGGACACCACTACATCCTGGATCGAGTGCGATCTCGCGGCCCTGGCGCCCGAGACCCCGCCGCCGGCTCTCGGGGTCAGCGGCCGGCGCGGGCGGCGACGGCGGTGTCCGGGTGGTCGCTGAAGATCCCGTCGAGACCCAGGCCGAGGAAGAGTTCGTACTCGGCGGTGATGTCGCCACGCGCGTTCGGGTCGGTGCCGATCCGGAAGTCCACCGGGAGGAACTGGTTCTCGGCGCGGAACGTCCAGGAGTGCACGAGCAGGTGCTCCCGGTGCGCGTCACGTACCACCGTGGTGGGGGCGAGCAGGGCGCCGGCGGCGTTCCGGGGGACGATCAGGTTCTTGTTCGCGCCGATACCGTCGGCGTACCCGGCGATCCACTTCAACCCGGCCGGCGTGGCGAGGTCCTGGTAGGTGCGGGCGTCACCGGCCACGGTGAAGTCGTACGGGCGGCCGGCCGCGTCGAGCAGTTGGACCAGCTTCACATCGGTCAGCCGGCTCAGGCGGCGCAGGTTGGCCGTCTCGAACGACTGGATGAAGACCGGCGAGTTCTTCCGGTCCAGCTTGTTCTGCCGCAGCACGCGGAGCAGCGGCTCCTCCAACGGCAGCTTGATCGAGGCGAAGTAGCTCGGGTGCTTGGTCTCCGGGTAGATGCCGATGGTGCGGCCCCGTGCCCGCCCCTCGGTCCGGGCCAGGTCGATGACCTCCTGGAGGGTAGGCACCTCGAAGCGGCCGTCGAAGGCGGTGTTCGCCACGCGTACCTGCGGCAGCCGCTCCTTGGCGCGCAGTGTCTTCAGCTCGGCGAGGGTGAAGTCCTCGGTGAACCACCCGGTCACCGCGACGCCGTCGATGGTCTTCGTCGCCTTCCGGGCGGCGAACTCCGGGCGGGTCGACACGTCGGTGGTGCCGGAGATCTCGTTCTCGTGCCGGGCGACGAGCACGCCGTCGGAGGTGGAGACCAGGTCCGGCTCGATGTAGTCGGCACCCATCCGGATCGCCAGCCGGTACGCCTCCAGCGTGTGCTCGGGCCGGTAGCCGCTGGCACCACGGTGACCGATCACGATCGGTCGGTCATTCGCCCGGGAGCCGTCGGCGTCCGCAGCCGGTTCGGCCGTGGCCATGGTCGGCAGGGCCACGGCGGCAGCCAGCAGCGCGCCGGCCACGCCGAGGGTCGTGAGGGTACGTCGCAACGCCGTCTCCTGTCATCGGTGGTCCGGGTAAGCAGACCGCCCGCGATTAGCCAGCAGTTGGTCGATGGCTGGCCGGGAGATGAACCTCCGGAATGCCCGTTCCCCCTCCGGCGTCACGGGCGGACAGGAAGATTGGTTGGTGCGCCGGTTCTTCCGCAATCCCGTGCGGCTGGTGCCGTTCGCGTTCCTGGTGCCGATCCTGCTCGGTACCGGGTTGCTCATGGCGCGCTGGGCGACCGCCGAGCACGAACGCCCTCCCGTGGTCACCGCGCTGTTCACCGCCACCTCGGCCGTGTCGGTCACCGGCATGGCGATCACCGACACGCCGAACTACTGGTCCGGCTGGGGACTGCTGGTGATCACGCTGCTCACCCAGCTCGGTGGTCTCGGCATCCTCACCGTCGCGGCGTTGGTCATCCTGGTGGTCTCCAGTCAGCTCGGGCTGCGCAACCGGTTGCTGGTGCAGGCCGAGACGGCGGAGTTCGGCATCGGTGACGTGGGCCGGTTGCTCCGCGGGATCGCGTTGACCGTCTTCGCCTGCGAGGCCGTGATGACCACGCTGGTGGCCGGTCGGCTCTGGCTGGCCTACGACTATCCGTTCGGCCGGGCCCTCTGGTCGGGTGTCTTCCACGCCGTGCAGGCGTTCAACAACGGTGGCTTCGCGCTGTACACCGACGGCCTGCTGGCCTTCAGCCGTGACCCGTGGGTGTCGCTGCCCCTGGCGATCGGCGCGATCGTCGGCGGTCTCGGGTTTCCGGCGCTGTTCGAGGCGGTCCGCGAGTGGCGTCAGCCCGCACGCTGGGCGGTGGCGACGAAGTTGACCATCTGGGGCAGCGTGGTGCTGCTGCTCGTCGGCTTCGGTGGCCTGCTCGCCGCCGAGTGGACGAACGCGGCCACCATCGGCCAGTACGACGTACCCGGCAAGGTCCTCGCGTCGTTCACCCAGATCGCGCTGAGCCGCACCGGCGGCTTCAGCGTCCTGAACATCGCCGATCTTCAGGAGGAGAGCTACCCCCTGCTGATCGTGCTGATGTTCATCGGCGGTGGCAGCGCCAGCACGGCCGGCGGCATCAAGGTCTCCACCTTCTTCCTGCTGGCGTTCACCATCTGGGCGGAGTTGCGGGGCGAGCCCGACGTGACGATCGGGCACCGGCGGGTGGCCACCGCGAGCCAGCGGCAGGCAATCACCGTGGCGTTGCTCAGCGTCGCGTTGGTGATGGCCGGAACCATGCTGTTGCTGCTGCTCACCGAGGGTGTCCGCTTCGTCGCGGCGCTGTTCGAGATCACCTCGGCGTTCAGCACCACGGGTCTGACCGTCGGTCTGGCCGCCGAGCTGCCGGCCGGCGGCCAACTGGCTCTGACCGTGCTGATGTTCATCGGTCGGGTCGGGACGCTCACCCTGGGCTCGGCGATCGCCCTGAACACTCGACGCCGGCTCTACCGCTACCCCCAGGAACAACCAATCGTCGGCTAGGTCCTAGAAACGAGGAGGGTCGAGGTGTCGGCTAGACGGGCGGACAGCGGCGGCATCGCGGTGATCGGGTTGGGTCGGTTCGGTTGCCACCTGGCCGGGTCGCTGACCCGGATGAACCGCGAGGTGTTGGCCATCGACCGCAGCCCGGAGAAGGTGCAGCGCTGGTCGGCGCAGCTCGATCGGGTGGTGCAGGCCGACTCGACCGAGGAGGGGGCGTTGCGGCAGCTGGGCATCACCAGTTTCGGGCGCGCGGTGGTGGCCATCGGGGCCTCGGTGGAGGCGAGCGTGCTCACCGTGCTGGCGCTTGTGGAGCTTGGTGTGCCCCAGATCTGGGCCCGGGCCACCTCGGAGAAGCACGCCAAGATCCTGGCGTCGGTGGGCGCGCATCACGTGATCTTTCCGGAGGCGGAGACCGGGGACCGGGTCGCGCACCTGATCGTGAGCCGCCTGCTCGACTTCATCGAGTTCGACGACGACTTCGCCATCGCCACCGTCCGGGTTCCGGAGTCCCTGGCCGGGCGGACCCTGCTCGACCTGCGACCCGAAGAGCGTTACGGGGTACGCGTGGTCGGCGCCAAACTGCCGGGCGAACGCTTCCGGTACGCGTCCGACGGCACCGCGCTTCCCCAGGGTGGCGTGCTCATCGTCGAGGGTGGGATCGACCAGGTGCAGCGGTTCGCGGGAATGCGCTGAGCGTCACTTGCCGGGCTTGCCCTTGCTCTTGGTCGCTTTCGGCCCGGAACTGCCGGGGCCCTCAGGGGCCTTCACGCTTTTCCCGGACCACCACCGCCCGGCCCCTTGCCCGCCTTGGCGGGTGCCTTGGGGGCCTTCGGAGGCTTGGCCTTGGTGGCACCCGCGCCGGAGCCGCCGCTGCGTGCCGTCGTCTTCTTCGGCGGGGCCTTCACCGTGGTGGCCGCCTTGCTCGGCGCAACGGTGGCCGGCGTGCTGCCAGCCACCCCGGAGACGCGTACGCCGCAGGTCGCGTCGCCGAGCCGGAACGACACCGGCAGCGGGTTCGCGCCGCTGTACTTCCCGGTGAGGGTGAGCTTCTCGGCCGCGCCGGGCGCCAGGGTGGCGCGCTGCGCCGCCGGCCGGATCAGCACGGTGCTGCCGTGCTGCTGCACCGGCGTCGGCTCAGCCTTCGTCACCGTCTGCTGGCCGGGGAACGTGAAGCTCATCGTCCAGTCCCGCAGCTCACGGCCACCGGTGTTGGTCAGAGTCAGTTCGGCGGCGAAGTCCTTGCCGGAGTCGGTGCGCAGCGCGTACGCCACCTCGCAGGGCACCGTCGCCGGCAGACCCATCCGAGCCTCGGTCGTCGGCCGGTCATCACCGCTGGCCGGGCTACGCGAGGTGAACCCCCACATCGCCCCGGTCACCGCGATCAGGCCGACGGCGGCCACCCCGGCCTCCACCCGCCGACGCCGCCGGTGCTCCCGCCGGGTCCGGTTACGGGTCCGCGACATCGGCAGCGCGTCGGTCGCCGCGGACCAGGGCAGGATCGTGGTGCCCGCGCTTGCCAACGCCTCCGGGTCCAGCGGCCCTCCGGCCGGTGAGACCGGCACCGCCGCGAGCATGCCGGCCGCCTCGGCGAGCGTCCGGGTCAGCTCCGCGGTGGCCGGTCGGTCGGCGGGCCGCTTGGCCAGACAGCGTCCGACCAGCTCGGCCACCCCGTCGGGCATCCCCGGGACGACGGGCATCGGCTCCGGGTCGTTGTACATGTGGGCGCGCAGCATCTGGGTGGTCGTGCTGGCCCGCCACGGCAGTCGGCCGGTGAGCATCCGGTAGAGCAGCAGCCCCACGGCGTACACGTCGGTGGCCGGGGAGACCTGGCCGTTGTCCAGCCGCTCGGGAGCGAGGTAGGCGGGAGTGCCCAACAGCGCTCCGTCCGGCCCTTTCTCGCTCTCCCCGACGAGCGCGGAGATGCCGAAGTCGACCACCTTGACCCCGGTCGAGGTGAGCATGACGTTGCCCGGGGTGACGTCCCGGTGCACCACACCGCGGGCGTGCGCGGTGGCGAGCGCCGAGCTGACCTCGGCGCCGATGGTCACCGCCTCCCGCCACGGCAGTTGGCTCTCCCGGCCCAGCCGGCTGGCCAGCGAAGCGCCGTCGACAAGCTCCATCACCACGTACGGCACGGTGAGACCGACCTGCTCGGACTCGCCGTAGTCGTACACGTTGGTGATGTTGGGATGGCAGAGCCGCGCGGCGGCCTGCGCCTCGATCCGGATGCGGTGCCGGAAGGCCCGGTCGCTGGCCAGCCGCGACGCCAACACCTTCACCGCGACCTGGCGGCCGAGCACCTCGTCGTAGCCACGCCAGACCACCGACATGCCACCCGCGCCGAGCTGCTCGATCAGCCGGTACCGCTCATCGAGCAGTTGCGCGCCGTTTCGGTCCCCACCACCCATGGTCAGCGTTGTTGCCCAGGAACGGCAGGTCTACACCTGGAGTATCGGAATCGGTCAGGATTGTCACCCGATCAGGCGGTGGCCAGCAGTTGGTCCACCGGGGCGTAGTCGTCGGTCAACACCATCGCCCCGCCGACGAAGTCCGTAAGCGCCGCGCCGGAGAGCAGGCTGACCTTCGGGTCCACCTCGGCCAGCCGGGCCTGGGCGGCCTCCAGCGGCAGCGGCGCGTCGGAGGCGACGATGAGGAAGTTGGAGCCCTGCTCCTCGGCGAGCGCCTCCGGCGGAGCGATCAACGCGACGTGCCCGAACTCGGCGGCCACCGTGGCCAGCTCGGCACGGATGAACCGCAGCGGCGGGTAGTCGATGACGTTCTGCACGTACACGCCGCCGGGGCGGGTCACCCGCCGGATGTCGGCGGCCATCTCCCGGGTGGCCAGGTGCCAGGGCACCACCAGATGCCCGAACGCATCACCGACCACCAGGTCACGACTGTCGGTCGGCTCGCCGGCGACAAGCATCCGGGCGTCACCCACGACCGCCCGCAGCTCGGGCCCCGGCCGTAGGCCCAACTCCTCCTCGCCCAGCTCGACAAGCCCACCGTCGATCTCGAACACGAGGTTGTCGGTGCCGGGTCGGGTGGCGGTCAGGTAGCGCGGCACGGTGAACCCGCCGCCGCCCAGGTGCAGCGCGTCCAGGCGCTGACCGGCCGGCCCGGCGACGTCGGCGACCGCCCCGATCCACTTCGTGTACGCGTACTCCAGGTGCTTCGGGTCGGCGAGGTCCACGTACGAGTGCTGGGCCGAGTTGAGCAGCAGGGTCCGTCCGGAGGGCCGGGCGGGGTCCGTGGTGACCCGGGCGCAGTGGTACGCCGTCTCGATGTCGCACGGGTTGGGGGCCACCGTGGTCAGCCCCGCCCCGACCAGGCCGAGCACTGCCAACGCGGCCCGGGCCCGAGCCGGGCCGGGCAGCTCGGTGGGCTCCTGCCGACGCAGGTACCAGCCGAGACCGAGACCGACCAGCCCGAGCGAGATCGCCAGGGCGAGCAGGATGACGGTGCTGCGCAACGCGGCGACAAGCACGAACCCGGTACCCAGGGTGGCGGTGATGCCGCCCAGGGTGCCGATCCCGGAGAGCCGGCCGACCACCTGGCCGGTGCGGCGCAGGTCGGCGAGCTGAAGTTTCACCACCAACGGGGTGACCGCCGCCAACAGCGCGGCCGGCACGAACACCGCGAGCGCCACGAGCAGCAGGATGCCGCTGGCCGCACCGCCCCGCAGCACCTCACCCGCGTACCTGACGACGGGCAGGGTGACCGCGGTGGCGATGCCGGCCAGCACCAGGGCCGGCGCGAGCAGGCCGCGCGGGTTGCGTCGGTCGGCGAGCCAACCGCCGGACCACGCCCCGTAGGCGATCGCGGCAAGCGCGATGCCGATCACCGAGCTGGTCACCTGGAGGGTCACCCCGACGTAGGGGCCGACCAGGCGAAGCGCGACGGTCTCCAGCACCAGCACGGCACCGCTGGAGAAGAAGACCAGGAAGGCGGCCAGGCCGTTGGGCAGCGCCCGGCCGGTGACCGGCACGGGCGCGGCCGGGGAAGCTGGCGGGGCCGCTACGTCGGACGGTGGGGAACTCATCGTCGCGATGGTACGCAGCGAAGCTGGGGCTCCGGGTCAGTACATCGAGAGATGAACATGGTTCGTGTGGGAGGCCGCCGGACTGCCGCTGCCACTGTACGAACGCCACCCCGTGCCGGGGTGCCAGATCTGCCGGTACCAGATCACGTAGAGCACGCCCAGCCGGTCCGCGTTGCGTACGTGCCAGGCGGCCAGGCTGTCCCCGTACGACTTGTCGCCGCCGGTCGCGTTCTTGTCCTCGAAGCCGTTGGTGGCGGCCGAGAAGTCGCAGGCCCGCCCCTTGGGGTGCTCGCCGCTGCCACCGCTGCGCTTGCAGGAGACGTGCCGCTTGTAGCCGGCCGCCTGGGTCTGCTTGAGCGCGTTGAGGGTGCGCGGCGTGATGCATCCCGAGGTGGTCGGGTCCTTCACCGAGCAGGACTCCGACGGCCAGGAGCCGTCGGAGTTGCGCGGCGCCGGCTTCGCCGAGGTGGAGTTGGCACCGCTGAAACCGTTGCTGCCGCCCGAGCTGACCTCGGCGAGCGCCTCCTCGGCTTCCTTCTTCTTCTTCGCCATCACGGCGAGTTGCTTCTGCTGCTCGCGGACCTCGGCGTCGATGGCGACCTTCGCCTGCTGCGCCTGCTGCCGGGCCTCGGTGAGATCACGCAGCCGCTTGCTGTCCCGCTGGGCCATCAGGTCGAGGTCGCCCGCGCGTTGCAGGAACGCCTCCGGCGTGGCGGTGTTGAGCAGCATCGAGGCCGCGCTCAGCCGACCGAAGCGGTACGACTGGGCGGCCACCTCACCCACCTGGGCGGTGAGCCCGACAAGCCGACCCTCGAGCGTCGTCAACTCGCCGGTCAGCGCCGTCTGGCGACGCTTGGAGTTGTCCAGTTTGGCCTTGGCCTCGATGTGGCCCTTGGCGGTCAACTCCAGGGCGTCCTGCAGCTTCTTGCTGCCCCCCTCGCCCGGCTCCGCGTACGCCGGCACGGCGGCGCCGCCGAGCACCAACGCGACGGCGGCGAGCAGTGCGAACAGAGCGCGACGACCGAGCCGCGGGCTGAGCCTGGTCCTGGGCACGAAAGCGTCCTTCCGTCGACCGCCGGCCTCCGATGAACACTGCACGTTGGCGCCGGTCGGCGGCCTGCTGGCGGAGACCGCCGGTCACGATACCGGACTGCGGGCCGGTGACCAGCCCCCTGACCCTTGAGGTGTCTCGATGTCGACGGAGCGTGTCAACGCGGTCGCGCTACGAGTGATTCAGGTGTCGAGCAGAGCGTCGCGTACCTCGGTCCAGACCTGCTCGTTTGTCGCGACGAGCAGACCGCGACCGTCGTCGGCGGGGTGGTAGTCGACGCCGTCGAACCGGCGGGCGACGCCCCCGGCGGCCTGCACCAGGAGGGTGCCCGGGGCGTGGTCCCACGGCAGGGTGCGCCAGAAGAGGACGAACTGCTGCTCGCCGGTGAGGATGTCCAGGTACTCCCGGCCGGCGCAGTGCTGGCCGGGCAGCAGCTCACCGAGCCGCCCGCCACCGGCGCGGACCCGGTCCCGGGTCTCCGCCGGCAGGAACTTGGTCATCGCCGCGCCGCGCAGCTCGCCGAGCGGCGGCACCGAGCCGGCGACGTCCACCGGCCGGCCGTTGAGCAGGGTGCCCTCGTCCGCCGAGCCGACGGCGAGGGTGTCGGCGAGCGGGTCGAGGATCCAGCCGGCGTTCGGCCGTCCGCCGCTCAGCAGCGACACCATCAGGGCGAACGGTCGGCGACCGGCGGCGAAGTTCGCGGTGCCGTCGACCGGGTCGACAAGCCAGACGTCCCCGCCGTCGCGCAGGTGCCGCAGCAACCCCGGGTCGTCGGCGACACCCTCCTCGCCAACTACCACCGAGCCCGGCCGCAGCCGGCGCAACCCCGCCGAGAGCAGCTCCTCGGCCCGGCGGTCGGCAACGGTCACCACCTCGCCGGGAGCCTTCTCCGACACGTCGTCGTCGTCGAGCTTGCGGAACAGGGGCAGCACGACCTGGTCGGCGGCCTCCCAGAGCAGGCCACCGACGTCGTCGAGCAGGGTGTCAGCCACGCGGCGGCAACTTGACCACGCTGACGAAGAACTCGTCGATCTGGCGGACCACCGAGATGAAGCGCTCGAAGTCCACCGGCTTGGTCACGTAGGCGTTGGCGTGCAGCTGGTAGCTGCGCAGGATGTCCTCGTCGGCCTGCGAGGTGGTGAGCACCACCACTGGGATCCGGCGCAGGTCCTGGTCCTTCTTGATCTCTTCGAGCACCTCCCGGCCGTCGCGCCGGGGGAGGTTGAGGTCGAGCAGGATCAGGTCGGGTGCCACCGCGTCCGCGTACTGGCCCTCCCGACGCAGGTAGGCAAGCGCCTCGGCCCCGTCGGAGACGACGGTCAGCCGGTTGCGCAGCTTGTGTTCCTCGAACGCCTCCTGGGTCATCAGCACGTCACCCGGGTCGTCCTCGACGAGCAGGACCTCGATCGGGCTCTTGCCATCCGCCGGCGCGGTCATCCCACCGTCTCCCTCATGTCACCCGTTCTACCGCCTTGCGGCCCCTCGTCGGCCCGGTCCGGCTGGTCCGACCCCTCAGGCTGCTCCACCAGCTCCGCCGCGGCCTCGGGCCGGGGCGTCGAGTCGCCGTCGTCGGCCCCCTCGGCCCTCTCGGCGGCCTCGGCCGCCGCGATGTCGGCGGGGAGCGCCGGCAGGGTGAACCGGATCGCGGTGCCCTCCGGCACGTCGGTGTCCACCCAGACCCGACCGCCGTGGTACTCGACGATCTTCTTGACGATCGCCAACCCGATGCCGGTGCCCGGGTACGCGTCCTTCGAGTGCAGCCGCTGGAAGATCACGAAGATCTTGTCGGCGAACTCCGGCTCGATCCCGATGCCGTTGTCCTGGCAGCTGATCTCCCACTCGGCACCCACCAACCGCGCCGAGACGTGCACCTTCGACGGTACGTCCGGACGGCGGAACTTGATCGAGTTGCTGACCAGATTGGCGAGCAGATTGGTGAGCAGCGGCTCCTCGCCCGAGATCACCGGCAGGTCGGTCCAGGTCAGCTCGGCGTCCGCGTACTGCCGGGCGGCCTCGGTCTGACCTGCCACGTCGCCCATCACCTTGTTGAGGTCGACCTCGACGAAGCCGGTGGTGAGTCGACCGATCCGGGAGAACGCGAGCAGGTCGTTGATCAGGCGCTGCATCCGTTGCGCGCCGTCCACCGCGAAGGCGATGTACTGGTCGGCCCGCTCGTCGAGCTGCCCGGCGTAACGGCGCTGGAGCAGCTGGCAGAAGCTGGCGACCTTGCGCAGCGGCTCCTGGAGGTCGTGCGAGGCCACGTACGCGAACTGCTCCAGGTCACGGTTGGACCGGGTCAGCTCCTCGGCCTGCTTCTGGAGCTGGCTGTTGACCCACTCGATGCGCTCGCGGGCGGCCCGGACCTCGGCCAGGTCGGCGGCGATCTTCTGCCGCATCGCGTCCACGTCCTTGCCGAGCCGGACGAACTCCGGCGGGCCGGTGGTGGCGATGCCGTGCTGGTAGTCACCCTCGGCGACCTCGCGGACCTGGTCGGCCAGCCCGATCAGCGGCCGGATGACCATCCGATCGAGGGAGAGCAGCAGCAGCGTCCCGGCGACGACCACCACCAGCGCGGCGACGATCAGGAGGACGACCAGGATGTTGCTGCTGGTGCGGACGTTCGCGGCGGCCTGCTCCCGGGCGTCCAGGATCTCCGCCTGGAGATCGTTCACCGCCGACCGCACCTGGTCGAACTGCTGCCGGGCCCGTTCGGTGACCAGCGCCTGACCGGCGCTGGTGCCACTCTGCTCGGTGGTCGTGATCACCGGCTCGGCCACCGACTGCCGCCACTGCGTCGCCTGCTCCTCGACGATCCGCAGCTCCTGGCCGATCTGTGGATAGTCGTCGAGCAGCTTCCGCATCGAGGCGACGACCGTCTTCTCCTGCTCCAGGCCCTCCCGGTAGGGGTTCAGGTCGGCCGGATCACCGCTGACCGCGTACCCCCGGACCGCCGTCTCCTGGTCGAGCAGCGCGTTGAGCAGCTCCTGCGACTGCACCCGCAACGGGCCGGTCTGGTTCAGCACGGCGTCGATCTGGGTGCGGTTGCGGGCGGCCATCGCCGCCTCCGCGGTGGCCAGGCCGATCAGCAGCACGCCCACGACGGTGAGCAGCGTGATCACCCGGCGGCGCAGACTCCAGCCGCCGATGACCGGCTTCACCGGCCACCACCCCGGCTGACCAGCAGCATGGCCACGTCGTCGGCGAGCGGGCCACCGTTGAGCCGCTCGGCCCGGCCGACCAGCCAGGCCGGCAGCTCGGGAAGTGTCACCGAACGGTTGGCCGGTTCGTCGAGCAGGCCGCTGAGGCCCGGCACGTCGAGCCGTTCGTTGCCGGCACCCACCCGCCCCTCGATCAGGCCGTCGGTGTACATCAGCAGGGACCAGTCATCGGTGTCTAACTCCAGGTCGTAGGCGATCGGCCGGCGGGGTCGTACGCCAAGCAGCCGGCCACCGGGCGCGGGCACCGGGACGACCCGGCCGCCGGAGAGCAGCAGCGGCGGCGGGTGCCCGGCCAGTCGGACGGTGGCCCGGCTGGCGGCCAGGTCCAGTCGGACGGTGGCCACCGTCGCGAAGATCTCCTGAAGGCGGCGCTCACTCATCAGCACCTGCTCCAGGGCGGGCAGCACCTCGTCGTCCGGGACCCCGGCGAGCACCAGGGCCCGCCAGGCCACCCGCAGCTCGACCCCGAGCGCGGCCTCGTCGACGCCGTGCCCGCAGACGTCCCCGACGATCAGGTCGAGGCGGTCCGGGTGGGTCTGCACCACGTCGAAGAAGTCCCCGCCGATCAACGCGGCGTGCCGTCCCGGCCGGTAGAAGGTGTGCACCGCCACCTGGTCGGTGGTCATCAGCGGTTGGGGCAGCAGACCGCGTTCGAGTCGGGCCGACTCGGCCTGGCGCAGCTCGACCTCGCGCAACCGGCGGGCGTTCTCGTCGGCGCGCTTCCGCTCCACGGCGTACCGCAGCGCCCGGGTCAGCAGCACCCCGTCGACCTGGCCCTTGACCAGATAGTCCTGGGCGCCCTCGGCGACCGCCACGACGCCCAGGTGCTCGTCCGTGCGGCCGGTCAGCACACACACCGCCGCGCCGCTTGACATCTCCAGCAGCTGGCGCAGCCCGTCCAGCCCCTGCGCGTCGGGCAGGCCCAGGTCGAGCAGGACGCAGTCGACGTCGCCGATCCGCTGCCGAGCCTCGCGGAGGCTGGTGGCGACCAGCAGGTCGATCATCGAGTTGGTCTCGGCGAGCAGTTCGCTGACCAGGAAGGCGTCGCCCTCGTCGTCCTCCACCAGCAGCACCCGCAGCCGCTCACCCGGCGGCAGGTTGGCGTGCCGTGCCAGGCCACCGTGCGGGTACGGCACGACTGGGGAACCGGCCAAGCCGGCCCCCCGGTGCGGCCGGGTCACCGCCGCGAGACGCGGGAGTTCGCTGGTGATGTCGGGCTCCTTCCGAGTGCCCTGCTGATCCTGTATTAGACAACGGTCGCACACAACACGACGCCTTCGGCGCGGGCGGGGATGGGTTGCATCACTGCCCGCCCGATGACAAACCGGGCGGCTGGTGAACGCCGGGCTACCGGCCATCCCATCCGCAGGCGCGGACGGGCAGGATGATCCCACCCCAGGCCCCACCACCCCCGAGGAGTACCCGTGGGCGCACCCACCACCCCGGCCACGACGGGCACGCCACCCCGTCCGAGTCGGGGCGTACCCCCTGCCGACCGCGCGCTGACCCGGCCGCGACGGCGGCTCGTGGCCGCCGCTGCGGCCCTGGTCGCGCTGGCCGCGATCGGCGCCGGCAGTCTGTTCGACCTGCGCACCCCGGCCCCGAAGCCGGCCGACGCGCCGGCGGACGCGTTCAGCGCCGGCCGGGCGTACGAGGACGTCCAGGTGATCGCCGCCCGGTCGCACGTGGCCGGAAGCCCGGCCAACGAGCAGGTCCGCGCGCACCTCGAGCAGCAGCTACGGGGGCTGGGCCTGGAGACCGAGGTGCAGGACACCGTGGCACGGGAGGCTGGTCAGCTCAGCGGGGCCGCGGCCGGGGCGACGCTGGCGCGGGTCCGCAACGTGGTCGCCCGGCTGCCCGGCACCGACTCGACGGGCCGGGTCTTCCTGGTCTCCCACTACGACTCGGTGCAGACCGGGCCGGGTGGCAACGACGACGCGGCCGGCACGTCGACGATCCTGGAGGTGGCCCGCGCGCTGTCCACCGGCCCCCGGCCCCGCAACGACATCGTCTTCGTGCTCACCGATGCCGAGGAGGCGTGCCTCTGCGGCGCGTCGGCGTTCGCCGAAAGTCACCCGCTGGCCGCCGACGGCGGTGTGGTGCTCAACCTGGAGGCGCGCGGCTCCACCGGGCCGGTGATCATGTTCGAGACGTCCCGGAACAACGCGAAGCTCGTGGACATCTTCGGCCGGGCCGCCCAGCACCCGGTCGGCACCTCGTTCGCGGTGGAGATCTACCGGGCGCTGCCGAACGACACCGACTTCACCGCCTTCCTCGATCGGAAGTTCGTCGGGCTGAACTCGGCGTACATCGACGGAGGGGCGATCTACCACACGCCGCTGGACACTCCGGCCGCCATGGACCGGGGCAGCCTCCAGCAGCACGGGGACAACGCGTTGGGCCTGGCCCGGGAGTTCGGCGGCACCGACCTGACCGACCTGCGCTCCGGGCACGACGCCACCTACTTCCCCGTCCCCGGTGGCCTGGTCCGCTACCCGGGCTCGCTCACCCTCCCGTTGGCCCTGCTCGCGGTGGTCGCGGTGGCCGCGCTGGGCTGGCTGACCCGCCGCAGCGGCCGGGCCAGCACCGGCCGGCTGGCCGCCGGCTTCGCGCTGGCCCTGGTGCCGATCGTGGCCGCGCCGGTCGCCGCCCAACTGCTCTGGCTCGCGATCACCACGATCCGACCGGGGTACGCGGAACTGCTCGACCCGTACCGGCCGATCTGGTACCGGCTGGCCGTCCTGGCGCTCGCCACCGCCATCCTGTTCGGCTGGTACGCGCTGACCCGCCGCCGGATCGGCCCGGCCGCGCTCGCCGTCGGCGGGCTGGCCTGGCTGGCCCTACTCGGGGTGCTGCTCGCCGTGGCGGTGCCGGGTGGGGCGTACCTCACCACCCTGCCGGCACTCGCCGGCGCTCTCGGCGGGCTCGTCGCGCTGCGTACCCGGCGGACCGGACCGTGGCCGGTGGTGGCGGTGACGGCCGCCGCGGCCGTCGGTGTGGTCATCCTGCTGCCGACCGTGGTGCTGCTCTTCCCCGCGCTGGGGATGGCGATGGGTGGGGTGGCCGCCCTGGTCGCGGTGCTGCTCGGTCTGGTCGCCCTGCCGGTGGTCGACCTGCTGCACCCGCAGGCCGGCGGTCAGCGTGGCCTGCTCGCGCTGCGGGCCCGCCGGCTCGCGGTGCTGCCGGCCGGCGCGGCAGCCGTGGCGGCGGTGGTGCTCGCCGGGGTCGGGCTGGGTGTCGACCGCTTCGACGCCGACCACCCCGCCCCGACCCACCTGATGTACGCCATGGACGCCGGCACCGGCCAGGCCCGCTGGCTCAGCCACGAGAGCGACCCGCAGCCGTGGACTGACGGCTACGTGGACGGGGTGACCGCCGTGGACGACTTCCCCGGGTTGGGCGACGCGGAGCTGCGCGCCGGCCCCGCCCCGGTGGCCAACCTGCCCGCACCGACGGTGCAGGTGCTCTCCGACACCCGCTCCGGCGACGAACGGCTGGTGCGGGTGCGCGTCGTCCCGCAGCGCCCGGTCCGCCTGCTCACGCTGCACGTCAACGGCCGGACGGCGGTGACGTCGGCGACTGTCGACGGGCGACAGTTCGACGTGGACCGGACGGGGACCCAGCGACCCTGGGGCTTCGGCGTGGTGTTCCACGCACCTCCGGCGGAGGGGGTCGAGATCGCGCTGACCCTGCACCCGAGCGCCGGTGGCGACCCGGTCGCGCTGCGGGCGATGGACGCCAGTGACGGGTTGGACGCGCTGCCCGGCTTCCGCCCCCGCCCGCCGGCCGTTGGCGTCGTCGGGTCGCACAGTTCGGAGATGCTTGCGGTCGCCCGCACCTATCCCCTCTGAGCGTGACGGTGGTCCCGGCGGGAGCCATGGTTCCCGCCGGGACCGCCGTTTCGTCTCCTCCGGTCAGCCCGGCTCCGGTTGGCCGGCACCGATCCGGTGCCAGCGGTTGCCGTCGTGGTCGGTGAAGGTGAGGTCCACCAGAACGGTGTCGGCCGGGCGCAGCCGGTGCTCCGCCCCGATGGTGACGAAGAGGTCGTGCACGTCGCGGCCGGGGATCCGACGGACCTGCTTGGCCGCGGCCAGCACGACCGGCGGGGCGTCCGGATCGTCGGGCGGGACGAGCCGCGCCAGCACCACCACGTCAAGCACCGGGGCGTCGCTCTCGTTGGCCACGGCGACGCGCAGCACCGAGGTGCCGCGAATCTCCGCCACCGCCGAGACCAGCCGGGCCTGGGTGGCCCGGATCCGCAGATCATCGTTTCGACGGGCGCGGATTTCCCGGCGCAATCCGAGATAGACGAAGAGCACGCTGGCGATGGAGCCGACCGCGCCGAACCAGTCCGGCACGGAACCCCAGTCGATGACGTCCTGGATCGACGACCAGTTCATAGGTCCATCGTGGATGCACCTGTCGAGCCTCACGCACGGCGGATCGGCCGGAATCGACGGCGAATTGGGAATACCGGCACCGATTCCGGTCGGCTGGGCGGCCTAAACGGAGAGTGTGCAACCCAGTACGGCGGTGGATACGCTTGCGGTCGACATGGCGCGGGTGGCAATCCCTCCGACTGTCCACCAGATGGACAGGATCTTTCGCCGCCGGCCCATTGCGACATTCGCCACCGAAGGGGGACCGCATTGACTGCGGACGTTCCACCCGAGGATGCCGGCGTGCCTCGGCCTGCGTACGACCGGCCGAGCCGTGTCTCCGTCGACCCGCCGCTCGGGCGACTGGACAGCCCGCTGCACGGCCGCGACGACCTGATCGACGAGATCGTGCAGCCGGGGGAAGATGCCGAGGTCCGTCCCTCGGTGCACATTCTGTGTGGCATGGGCGGCTCCGGTAAGAGTCACGTCGCGCTGGAGATCGCCCGCCGGGCCAGGGCTGGCGGCCGGACGGTCTGGTGGGTGCAGGCGGGGCGGCTCAACTCCGGCATGCGGGAGGTGGTCAGCCAACTCGGCGCGTCGGAGACCCAGGTCGACCAGGCCTGGGCCGGGATGATCAGCGCCACCGACCTGGTGTGGCGCTACCTCAACCAGGCCGCCCAGCCCTGGCTGTTGATCTTCGACAGCGCGGACGAGCCCGCCGGCCTGGGCCCCACCGACGGCGTGCTCGCCGACGGCACCGGCTGGCTGCGCAGCCCGGAGGCCGACGACGGCATGGTCATCGTGACCAGCCGGGACGGCAACCGGGCCACCTGGGGCACGTGGTCGACGCTGCACCAGGTCCGTCCGCTCGACGCCGACGCCGGCGCGCAGGTGCTTATCGACCGGGCCGGCGCCCAGGCCGGCGGCCCGGCCGACGCCCGGGAACTCGCCCGGGAACTGGGCGGGCTGCCCCTCGCGCTGCGCGCGGCCGGCAACTACCTGCGGTCGGTGAACGCCAGCCCGGTCTGGCGCGGCTCGAGCACCATCACCACCTTCGCCGACTACCGGACGGCCGTGCAGCGCCGGTTTCGCTCACCGCGCGACGCCGACGACGTCGACCTCGACGAGTCCCTCGGCCTGGAGATCGTCCGCGAGGTCGACGACATCTCACTCGACCTGCTGGCCCGCCGCCAGCTCCAACAGAGCCGGCCACTGCTCAACGTGCTGGCCTGCCTCAGCATCTCCCCGGTGCCCTACGAGGTGGTGCTCAAGCCGGCCATCCTGGCCGAGTCGCCGCTCTTCAAGGGGCTCACCGGCCGGCAGCGGGTGAAGGTGCTGGAGGGCATCGGCAACCTGGCCCTTGTCGACTTCGACGTGCAGGAGGAGGTCACCGACCCGGCGTTCGCCCACGTGCTCTCGCTGCACCCGCTTGTGCACGCCATGTTCCGCGACCGCGACGAGGTCCGTGAGCAGATCGCCGAATACCACGGGCTGGTCATGAAACTGCTCCTCGCCGCCACCGAGGGGCAGAGCCCGGACGACTCGGCGGTCTGGCCCAACTGGGACGTCCTGGTGCCGCACCTGGTCGAGGCCGTGCGCGAATACCTCGTGCCGCACAAGCACAAGCACGACCCCGAGACGGTACGCCGCGCCCTGGAACTGACCCGACTCACCGCCCGCTACCTCATCGCGGTCGGCCTACCCGGCTCGGCTTTCGACATCCTCGACCCGATCGTGCGTGGCTGCGCCGCGTACGACCACGACCTGGACCGGCCGCAGGTGCTGGCGCTGCGCCACGAGCTGGGCCGCACCTGGCTGGAGCGTAACCAGCCGGAGATGGCCGACCGGGTGCTCCGCGAGGTGATCGCGGACCGCACCAGGGTGCTGGGCAGCGACGACGCCGACACCCTCGCCAGCCGGCACAAGCTCACCAAGGCGATCATGGCGCAGCGCCAGTGGCCGGAGGCCGAGATGGAGCTACGGCAGATCGTCGCCGCCGAGGACCAGGTCCGTGGCCCGGAACACTGGGACACCATGATCGTGCGGCACAGCCTGGCGCTGGCGGTGCTCGCCCAGCAGCGGGCGCCCGAGGCCGAGGAGATGCTGCACGCCATCCTCGAGGTCCGCTACCGGTTGTGGCCGCTCAACCAACCGGAGACCTGGCAGGCCCGGCACACCCTGGCCCGCTGCATGCAGGCACAGGGCCGGCTCGCGGAGGCGGAGGCGGAACTACGGGCCACCCTGGCCACCGTGGAGCCCCGGCACGCCGACCGCAGCGAAGTGCTCGCCATCCGGTCCACCCTGGGCCTGGTGCTCCTGTTGGAGGAGCAGGTCGACGCGGCGATCGAGGTGTACGAGCAGCTGCTCGCCGACCGCCGACGACTGCTCGGCGACACCCACCTGGACACCCTCCAGGTGGAACACGCGCTGCGCCGACTGCGCGAGGGCTGAGCGGTCCGGGTGGCGCGACCGGCGGGGCGGCTGATCAGTGCGGTGCGGCCGGACCCAGGTCGCTCGGGTCGGTGTTGCCACCGCAGATGACCACGGCCACCCGCTCCCCCGGCTGCGGCACGTACGCGCCACCGACGAGTGCGGCAAGCGCAGCGGCGCCACCCAACTCGGCCGCGACCCGCAGCTCCGACCAGAGCAGCCGACGCGCCCGCACCAGATCCTCGTCCCGGACCAGCACGGACACCACCTCGGTCCGGCGGGCGGTGTCGAAGGCGATCTCGCCGATCCGTCGGGCACCGAGCGAGTCGGTGGCGATGCCACCCACCTCGATGTCGACCGGCCGGCCCGCCTTGAGCGCCGAGTGCAGGGTGGGGATCTGCTCGGGCTCGACCGCGACGACGCGTACCGACCCGCCGAACCAACTGGCGATGCCGGACACCAACCCGCCGCCACCGACCGCCACCAACACGGTGTCGAGCCCGTCCACCTGCCGCTCCAACTCGCGGCCGACGGTGCCCTGACCGGCCACCACCTCCGGTTGGTCGTACGCGTGCACGACGAGCGCGCCGGTC
Source organism: Micromonospora sp. NPDC003944 (assembly GCF_053605225.1). Taxonomy (NCBI): domain Bacteria; kingdom Bacillati; phylum Actinomycetota; class Actinomycetes; order Micromonosporales; family Micromonosporaceae; genus Micromonospora; species Micromonospora sp. NPDC003944. The sequence continues at coordinate 57,908 of NZ_JBSGIV010000029.1, read as the reverse complement.
TCCTCGGCCCGCTTGGTGCTCGCGGCCAGGGCCTCGGCGTAGTGCTGACCCACCTGACGCACCCGGGCACCCAGCCCGGCCAACCGCTGCACCTTCACCGGCGAGGCGGTGACCGGCACGAAGACCTCCGCCGGCACGCCCAGCGACCGGGCCGCGTACGCGACGGCGAGGCCATGGTTACCACCCGACGCGGCGATCACCCCGGCCGGGGGCAACGACCCCTGGAGCATCCGGTTGAACGCGCCGCGCGGCTTGAACGAGCCGGTGTGTTGGTGCAACTCCAACTTGAGGCTGAGCTGACGGGCACACCCAGATCGGCACCGTCGACGGCGATGACCGGGGTCTCCCGGACCCGCCCCTCGACGAGGGCCGCGGCCGCCTCGACGTCGCTTCTGTCCACCATGGGAAACGCCCTTCCCTACGACCAGAGGGCCAGTCGACCGTCGTCGGTGAGCCCGACGAAACATCCTATGGAGATCCGTCGACCATCCGACGCCTGACGCACCGTGTGATAGTGCCGCGGATCGAACAGGAAGCCCTCCCCGAGCGTGGGGCGCAGCGTCAACGACTGCGTGCCCGCGGTCACCGCCTCCTGGAAGCCGTATCCGCCGGGAATCCGCAGCGGCTCGTCGTCCGGCTGCCAGCGCCGCCGCCACAGCACGGTCTCTCCACCTGCCGGCGGCACCCGGATGTAGATGTTGAACGCCAACTGCGCCACCACCTCCCCGTCGAGCAGCCGGCCCGCGTACTCCCGGACCGCGTCGTCGAAGTGCACCTGGAGCCCCGCGTTGATCTCGCGGACGATGCCGACGTGCATCTCCCGACCCTGCCGCCGCCCAGGCGCGACGTCCGGCCAGGCGCCCCGGAACGCGGCCAGGCACAGGCCCCGGGGCGAGTCCGGCAGGCCCAGCGTCGACCAGCTCTTCTCGGCCGCGCGAGCCGCGTCCCAGTAGTCCTCGCGCAGTTCACCGGCAGCCCGGTGGTCGTTGATGGCCGGGCCGAACTTGGCGACGACGGGAAAGACCCGGCTCTCGTCGTAGCGGTCCATCGGCGCGTTGGCGAGCGCGGCGGTGATCGCCTGGCAACGGGCCGCGGAGAGCAACCCCGGCACCCGAACGGCGGCCAGCCGCCCCGCGATGAGCCCGGCGACATCGGCACGGGTGATCGATTCTGTTTCCACGGCAACGAACAAGGGGTCGGTCCTGCTCGAATGCTGCACGGCGGTCCTCCCGTAACGAAGATCCCTCACCGGACTTGTCGCGCCCCCGATCCGCGCACCGTGCAATGTACAAACCGCAGGCAAGGCCAGGTGTACGCAGTTCCGGGCGAGTTGGCACGGCCACCGCTACCATCGGCGCAAGCGGGGTACGCGACACCGAACCGTACGGCGGAAGCTTTCCACCGATCGGGGAATGGTGACGATTCTCGGCGTGACGCATGATGCGACTAGTTCGAACGCTGACAAGGAGTTCGAGATGGCAGGCGCCGGCCCGACGGATCTTGACATGCACATCGACCGCCTGGAAATGGCGCGTCGAATAGCCCGGGAAATGATCGAGTCCGACCATCAGGCCCTGGAGCTCGCCGTCCGACAGCGCCCACAGTGCTGGTCCCGCCGCCCGGTCGGCCACGGCACCCGCGCCGACGCTCTCGCGGGCTGACCCGAAGCTCCCCAGGGTTTGCGCGCCTCTAGCTGCCATCGGCCCCGACGTCGTAGATGTGCCCACCGACCCTGGGCTCGAACACGGTAGCGGTGAGCGGGACGTCGAGCAGCGTGTGCTCGGGTGGCTTGAAGTCGCCGGCTGGGATCGCCGAGCGCCTCCCAACCCGGATGCGATCCGTAACTCACCACCGTCAGCCATTCGAGTCGCACACCCGGTCCGTCGCCGGCCGGCTCGACTGCGGCATCGTCTTTCCTGACGCGGCGCACTACACGCCCCACCTACACAGACGCCCGTCACCTACATATGCGGCCCGGCCCCCAACCGGTGGGAGCCGGGCCGCTTACTGCCTCGAAGTTCTTACCGGTACGTCGCGACGACCTGCGCGATGCGGTTGAGAAATGAACGCCCGAAGGCCGACGCTCCGTCGACGGTGACCACCGCGAGATAGCCGAAGAGACGCCACAACTCCCGCCGCTGCCAGAACTCCTGATCGATCGGTGTGACCTCGTTGTACGCGTCGAACACCTCGCGAGGAACCGGCGCGAAGTAGTCGACCAGAGCAAGATCGATCTCGGGGTGCCCGAAGTATGGAGCCGCGTCGAGCAGGACAGCCTGGGAGGCTGTGGTCAGGAAGTTGTTCTGCTGGGCGTCGCCGTGCAGCAGCGTCGGCCGCGTCTCCGGCCCGCAGAGGACTGGCAGCCGACCGATGAGCCGTTCGACACCGCCGGTCAACTCCAACGGAAGGTGCCCGCTGTCGGCCGCCGACTTCAGCCGCGGCAGCAGACGGCGCTCAGCGTAGAAGTCGGTCCACCGGTTCGAGTCCACAGGTCGGTTGTCCTGTCCGAGCGGGCCGAAGAAGCCGTCGAACTGTTCAAGACCGAAGCGCTCGTCGTACACCTGGTGCAGGGCAGCCAACGTGTGGCCGACGGACCGCCACTGGTCCACCGAGCGTGCCTCCGGCGGAATCTCGGGGATCGCCTCAAGCAGCAACAACGAACCCGCGTCAAGGTCGACTAGCCCAGACGCGACAGGCGTGGGCGTCGCGACTGCGGCTCGTTGGCGCAACAGGTCGAGGCCTCGCAACTCGGCGTCGAACTGGTGGTGCCCCTCGTCCGAGGCGGCGAGCTTGGCGAACACCGAGAACGCGTCGCCGTGCAGGAGCCCGCACGGGTGGGACGCCCGATCGTTCAGATCGGTGAACCCGGACGCCACCCACGCTCGTCCGAGATGAACCGACACCGCCCGCTCGATCGCACGGACGATCGGCGGATGTGTGACCGGGTGATCCGACATCCTCGCTGCTGCTCCTCGCGGGACCTTGCCACCTCTTCCGGCAGGGTCATTTCCCGGCCGCCTTCCGCAGGCATCTGGCAACGATGCCGGTGCCGACGGCCATCGTCGCCAACCCCATCAGGTAGAGGTTCGGCATCCCTTGGAAGAGGGCGTAGAACATGATCGGGGCGCCGACACTCCACATCATCGCGCCGATCAGGAACTGCCGCTTACTGGCCCGGATCAGTGACGTCAGCTTCACGCGGTCAGGAGAGCACGCCGCGCCCGCCCGATCAACCGCTCAACCCCGGGCGCCCTGCGCATCGCCCGACAGCGTCAGGCCGACCATGCCCGGATGACGTCGTCGGGTCCCCAGACAAGGTCCACAGCACCGGCCGGAAGGTCGACTCCGGAGCGGCTGACGACGACCAGCCCGCTGGTCCCGGGCTGAAAACCAGGGACCAGCGGAGCGTGACGCCGCAGTTCGTCGAGATGGTGCCGGTCGAACGGGCCGTCCTGCCATTTTATGGATCCGGCGAAGGCGATGCGGGAAGCGATCGGGGCACGATCGGCTCCGACGAGATCGATCTCCGGGTTGGACTGCCGGTTCCACCAACCGCCGACTTCCCACGTGTCGGTCCAGGGCAAGCCCCCCTCGCCGACAGAAATGGCGAGCGCATCGCGGATGATCGGCTCGACGGCTTTACCACGCCAGGAGGACCATCGACTGTCGAGCATGGCGCGAGCGGCCGCCGCCCGATCGCGGAGAACCAGTTGATGCACGTCGCGCAGAATGGCCAGATACAGGCGCAGGTTGCTGTCGGCGATCCGGTACTGGGCCAGCTTGCTGGGCTTGGTGGACAGCGGCTTGTCAACGGCGAGGACTTGTTTCTCCTCGACGAGCCGGTGCAGCAGCGGGGACAGGGTGCCGGAGCTGACCGGGCCGCCGCGGTCCCCGGCGGCGGCGGCGATGTTGCTGAACGTGCGGCTACCTGCCCCGCCGACCGCTTCCAAGATGCGCCGGGCAGTGTCCGGAGCAGGAAACTCTGACGCCAGGGACTGTTCGGGGACGGTGAACAACGCGGACGTCTTGTTGGAGATCTCCTGACTCAGGAAATCGGCGGGGGGTGTTTCCGGAGACCACTCCAGCGCGATTCCGGGCAACCCACCAGTGATCAGGTGGGCATCGATCGCGTCCGCGCCACCAAGCCCGGTCACAGCGGCGGTCTCGGCGAGATTGAACGGGCCGAGGACCATGTTCGTGGCCCTGCCGTAGAACGGGCGGTCGTACTCGGTGAACCGCTGCATCATGTGCAGATCACTGCCGAGCAGCAGCAGTAGCACTGGCTTGCCGGAGATGAGCCGGTCCCAAGCAACCTGAAGGTGCCCGTCGAAAGTCGCATCCTGCTCGGAGATCCAGGGCAGTTCGTCGAGGACGACCACACTCGGCCTATCGGGCAAGACACCTGCCAGGACCCGCAGCATGTCTCCCCAGCCGCCGGCCGGTGGCTGGGACGGCAGTAGATCACGACCGCCGGAGTCGAGCAGCGACGAGTCGCGCAGGGAACCGAGAAAGTAGCCGACCGCTTCGATGCTCGATGCACCCTTGACCGCGGTGTAGAAGCAGTACGGCAGGTCGACCCGGTCGCACAACTCCTGCACAAGCCGCGACTTGCCCACCTGCCGGCGACCGCGAATGGCGACAGCGCGGCCCCCGCCGGTGCGGTTCACATGATCAAGCTGCTTGGTGAGCAGGTCGAGTTCCATGCGCCGACCGACGAACATCGGCCCTCCCAAAGCTAGATAGCATCTTACTTCGGTCCAGTCTACCTAAAGTCGGCTGGGCGGGCAGACATCCGGCCCCGACGGAACCCAATCGGGTCCGGCTGAGAACCCCCACTCCCGGTCCTCGTAGCGGACCAGCCCGTCCAGCGACCCACCGGCCCTCCGCTCTCTGTAACGTGCGGAGATGACGAGGAGCGAGCGAATCGCGGACCAGCTGGACCGGCACTGGCAGAGGAACCTGCGTCCTCGGCTGCACGGCCTTGCCGATGAGGAGTACTTCTGGGAGCCGGTGCGTGGCTGCTGGAGCATCCGCCCACGTGGCACGTCGGCCGCACCGATGTCAGCAGGTTCTGGGGCATGGACGATGGACTTCGCGTCTTCTGAGCCGGTGCCGGCGCCGGTGACCACGATTGCCTGGCGGCTGGCACACATCATCGTCTCCTGCCTGGGCTATCGGGTCGGGTGGCACTTCGGCGGTCAGGACGTCGACTTTCAGACCTTCACCTACGCGGGGACCGCTGACGAGGCGCTGAAACAGCTCGATGAGATGTACGGGCGATGGAACGCGGGCGTCCGCGAACTGTCGGACGCCGACCTGGAGAATCCGCCCGCGGTGGGTCCCGAGCGGTTTCCGATGGAGGGCATCGTCCTGCACGTCAACAGGGAGCTGATCCATCACGGTGCCGAGATCTCCCTGCTGCGCGACCTCTACCGCTGGCAGGCAGCACCGAGCCTCGTAGCGTCGCCGGAATGAGCAGAAACGACGATCGTGAATTGGTACCACGGGGGTACGACGCGCTCTCCTAGCGATCTACCTCAAGCAGAGATGCCTTGGCCGAGCTCTGCACCGCCAACCGCCCTAGATCCACTCGGTTTCGCACTCACCCGGCGCTACTTCCAGCGGAAGTGGACGAAGAGGCGGCCGAAGTTCTTCGAGTCCTTTTCCACGCGGTGGTAGAGCTGCTTGACGTCCTTCTGGTCGAGGAACCGCAGCACCCGCTTCTTGAGCTGGCCGGACCCCTTGCCCGGGATGATCTCGACCAGGGTGGCCTTCTTCGCCACCGCCTCGTCCATGATCCCGCGCAACGCCCGATCGATGTCCTGGCCCTTGTTGAAGATCTCGTGCAGGTCCAGCTTGAGCTTCATGCCGCAGCCCCCGGCCGGTCAGGTCCCATGTCCGCCATCCTAGGCACGTCCCGCGGCCCACCCACCGGACGACCGAAGGGGCGGCCCCGAAGGACCGCCCCTGCCATATCGACGTCCACGCTCAGCGCCGGCCGCCCAGTCGGGTCTCCACCCGCTCCAGCGCGGTCCGGTAGTCGTCGTTTGCCGCGTACATCGCGGCGGCGATCCGGAGGTGCCGGAGCGCGTCGCTGTGCCGGTTCAGCCGTTCAAGCGTCCGACCGAGCACGTGGTGCGCGTAGTGGTCGCTCGGGTCCCGTTCGATCAGCTCGCGCAGGTGCTCCTCGGCCCGGTTGAGCTGGGCCGACTGGAAGTACGCCCGGGCCAGCAACTGTCGTACCGCCGCGTTGCCGGGTTCGGCGTCGATGATCGGCTCCAGCAGTCGGGCCGCCCCGCTGGGGTCACCGGTCTCGAAGAACATGGTCGCCCGCCGGTAGTCCGCCAGAAGATCCATCTGCCACCTCCTCGGGTCGCACCGTCACCTGTTCCGACGCTGGCACAACAATGGCGGTTTGGCGACTGTTCCCGGGGTCGAGATCAGGTCAGGTTCTGGCGTCCCGGCGGCCGGCGGACAACTCCCAGGCGCGGACGCCGCCGACGATTCCGGCGGTGTTCGGCACCACCACCACATCGTCACCCATCCGAGCCAGTTGCTCGGGCCGGATCAGTCGGGAGTTGCCCCCGCCCAGGTAGAGCCGGTCCCAACGGAACACCGGGCGGAGCCCGTCCACCACCTGCCGGATCCGCCGGGACCAGAAGGCGTCGCCGAGCCGCCGCCGTTCCGGCTCGCCGACGTACGTGTCGTAGGTGGTGCCCCAGCGCACCGGCGCGTGCGACAGCTCCAGGTGCGGTGCGAGCACCCCACCGTCGAAGAGCGCGCTGCCCAGCCCCGTCCCCAGGGTCAGCACCAGCTCACAGCCGGTGCCGGCGACCACCCCGGCGCCGTGCACCTCGGCGTCGTTGAGCACCAGGGCCGGCACCCCGAACGCGTCGGCGAGCGCGCCCCGGGCGTCCCACCCGGACCACTCGGCCAGCAGGTCCGGGTCGACCCGACTGCGCGGGCCGCTGCGGGTGACGTAGTGCGGCGTGGAGACCACCACCCCGTGCCGGATCATCCCGGGTACGCCGACGGTGAGCCGGTCCGCCGTCGGCAGGCGCCCGCCCAGATCCCGCAGGGTCCGGACAAAGAGCGCAGGCGGCAACGGGTACGGGGTGGGCACCCGCAACGGCCGGGCGCGCATCGTTCCCGCCTCGTCGAGCACGGACGCCTTGATGCCTCCGCCGCCGCAGTCGATCGCCAGTGTGGTCACCACGTCGTTGAGTCTGCCCGCTGGGGAGCGGTGGTATGCGGGCGGCCGGATAGGCTGCCGTCCTGATGAGCGCCACGATGATCGTCAAGGACCTGGCCGCCGGGCACGGCGACCGCGCACTCTTCGCCGGACTGGACCTGGTTGTCGCCCCCGGCGACGTGATCGGGCTGGTCGGGCCGAACGGGGCCGGCAAGTCGACGCTGCTGCGTACCCTCGCCGGGTTGTTGCCGGTCGAGGCCGGCAGCGTGCGACTCAGCCCGCCCGCCGCGAGCGTGGGGCACCTGCCGCAGGAGCCGGAACGGCGACCGGGCGAGACGGTACGCGACTTCCTGGCCCGGCGGACCGGGGTGACCGCCGCGCAGGCGGCGTTGGACGCGGCGACCGAGGCGCTGACCGCCGGGGCGGCGGGCGCCGACGACGCGTACGGCGACGCGCTGGAGCGCTGGCTCGCCCTCGGCGGCGCGGACCTCGACGAACGCGCCGAGCAGGTGAGCGCCGACCTGGGGCTCGCGGTCGACCTGGACCACCCGACGACCGGGCTCTCCGGCGGGCAGGCGGCCCGGGCCGGGCTGGCGTCGCTGCTGCTCAGCCGGTACGACGTCTTCCTGCTCGACGAGCCGACGAACGACCTGGACCTGGCCGGGCTGGAACGGCTGGAGGAGTTCGTCACCGGGCTGCGGGCGGGCACGGTGCTGGTCAGCCACGACCGGGAGTTCCTCACCCGCACGGTGACCCGGGTGCTGGAGCTGGACCTGCCGCAGCAGCAGGTCAACCACTACGGCGGTGGCTACGCGGCCTACCTGGAGGAGCGCGAGGTAGCCCGTCGGCACGCCCGCGCGGACTTCGAGGAGTACGCCGAGACCAAGGCCGGGTTGGAGGCGCGGGCCCGGACCCAGCGTGGCTGGATGGAGAAGGGCGTGAAGAACGCCCGCCGCAAGGCCACCGACAACGACAAGATCGGCCGCAAGTTGCGAGCCGAGTCGAGCGAGAAGCAGGCCGCCAAGGCCAAGCAGACCGACCGACTGATCGAACGCCTCGAGGTGGTCGAGGAGCCCCGCAAGGAGTGGGAGCTGCGGATGGAGATCGCCGCCGCGCCCCGCGCCGGCGCCGTCGTGGCCACGCTGCGTGGAGCCGTGGTACGCCGAGGCGACTTCACCCTCGGCCCGGTCGACCTCCAGATCGACTGGGCGGACCGGGTCGCGGTGACCGGGGCGAACGGCTCGGGCAAGTCCACCCTGCTGGCCGCACTGCTGGGACGGCTACCGCTGGACGAGGGCAGCGCCTCGCTCGGGCCCGGCGTGGTGATCGGCGAGGTGGACCAGGCCCGAGGGCTGTTCCTCGGCGACGTACCGCTGATCGACGCGTTTCAGGCGGCCGTACCCCACCTGTCGCCGGCGGATGCGCGGACCCTGCTGGCCAAGTTCGGCCTGCGGGCGGCGCACGTGCCCCGACCCGCGGCCACCCTCTCCCCCGGTGAGCGGACCCGGGCGGCACTGGCCCTGCTCCAGGGCCGTGGGGTCAACCTGCTGGTGCTTGACGAACCCACCAACCACCTGGACCTGCCCGCCATCGAGCAGCTCGAATCGGCGCTCGCCAACTACCCCGGAACGCTGCTGCTGGTCACCCACGACCGGCGGATGCTCGCCGCCATCGAGACCAACCGACGGCTGCGGGTCGACGCCGGGCGGATCGCCGAGGATTGATCCGTGCTCACGGGCCGGCGCGGGGTGAGAATGACGCCATGCTCAAGTGGGAGTACGCCCTGCTGGTCCGCCGCCGCCAGGCAGCGACCACCGACCTCGGCTGGGAGGTCGTCTTCGTCTGGTACGGCCCGGACGGCTCGATGGTCGACGTGACGCCGTACGGCGACACCTCGCTGGCCCACCTCAACCGGGCCGGCGACCAGGGCTGGGAGTTGGTCGCGATGAGCGAGGACCCGTCCCTGCCCGGCAACCACGAACTGCACCGCTATCACCTGAAGCGGCCGAAGCCCGCCGACCCGCCGCCCCGCCAGCGGATGCGCGGGGGTCGCCGCACCATCTCCGGCTGAGCCGACCGCGACCGCCGCTCGGCCCTCGCCTCGCCAGTGGGGCATAACGGGCGCGATTGCGGGTATCGCGCGGCGGGAGGTGGCCCGAATGGTCGCTTTGGCACAGACTCCGCCCTCGGCCGACCGGCTGCGGGCGATCGACGAATTCCTCGCCCAGGCATGGGCGGACCAGGTCCAGCACGATGATCGGTTGCGGGGCCTGGCGGTCGAGGTGCGGTTCGACCGGGGGGTGGCCCATCTGAGCGGCGACGTCGCCGAGCCGGCCCAGCTACGGCTGGTCCGGGGCCTGGTGGGGCAGCTGGCCGGCGTCTACGGCGTCTGGTGCCGGGTCGGCATCGGCGGGCGGGCGCCGGTGGTCGTGGACCTCGGCTGCGGGCCGACCAAGCAGTGGTCGAGCAACCTGGGGCTGGACATCTACCCGGCACCCGGCGTGGACGCCGTCGCGGACCTGTCCGGCTCACTGCCGCTCGCCGACAACTCGGTGGACGTCCTCTTCGCGGTGCACATCCTGGAGCACCTGATCGACTTCCTGCCACTTGTCGACGAGTGTCATCGGGTGCTCCGCCCCGGTGGCGTCCTGCACGTGATGAGCCCCTGGTGGGGGCATGTGAACGCGGTGGCCGACCCGACCCACGTCCGGCTGATGGACGTGCAGACGTTCAAGGGGATCTGCCAGCTCAGACCGCCAGGCACGCCGCGCTGGTACCCGCTGCACGCCGGTTGCGACGGTGCCTCGATCTTCGCCGACCTGACTCCCCTCCCCCCGGACGCCGACCCGGCACCCCAGTCGCACCTGGCCCGCTTCTTCGACTAGTCGGGTTCGCGGGGGGCCGGGGCGACGGCGGGCTCGTGCTGGGCGAGCCGGTTGCGGCGGTAGCCGTACCCGAAGTAGATCAACGCGCCGAGCAGCATCCAGGCCAGGAACCGCAGCCAGGTCTCCACCGACAGGTTGAGCATCAGGTAGAAGCAGGCCAGGGCCGAGACGATCGGCAGCACCGGTGAGAACGGCACCCGGAACGGCCGCTCCAGGTCCGGGCGCCTGCGGCGCAGGATCGGCACCGCCACCGACACGAGGACGAACGCGCAGAGCGCGCCGATGCTGACCAGATCGGCAAGCGCGGAGAGCGGCAGGAAGCCGGCCAGCAGCGCGACCGCCACCGTCATGATCGCCGAGATCCGGTACGGGGTGCCCCAGCGCGGGTGCACCTTGGCGATGGCGGGCGGGATCAGCCCGTCCCGGGCGATGGCGAAGCCGATCCGGCCCATCGCCACAAGGTCGACCAGGATGACGCTTGTCAGACCGGCGACCGCGGCGATGGAGACCAGCACGGCCGCCCAGCCCGCGCCGACCGACTCGAAGGCCGACGCGATCGGGGCGCCCCTGTCGATCTCGGTGTACGGCACCATCCCGACCACCACGAGCGAGACGCCGATGTAGAGCACGGTGGAGATCAGCAGCGTGCCGAGCAGGCCCAGGGTGAGGTCCCGCTTGGGCTTGCGCGTCTCCTCACCCAGGTTGGCCACGGCCTCGAAGCCGGTGTACGCGAAGAAGACCACGGCGGCGGCGCTGAGCACCCCGACGAAGCCGAAGACCGACGGCTCCAGCCCGAAGAGCGCCTGGGTGACCGGCTGCTTGATGCCGTCGTCGCCGCTCCCGGCGGGCTCGGCCGGCGGGATGAACGGGGTGAGGTTGGCGGCCTTGACGAAGAACAGGCCGGCGACCACCACGAAGACGCAGATGGCGACCTTGACCAGCACCAGCAGGTTGGTGATCCGGGCGGACTCCCGGATGCCGACGATCGCCACGATGCCGAGGATCAGCACGATGGCGATGGCGCCCACGTTGACGGTGCTGCCCTCCTCGCCGAACCACCGGGTCGGCAGGTCGAGCAGTTCGGCCAGGTAACCGGACCAGCCTCGGGCCACCACGGCAGCGCCGAGCGCGAACTCCAGCAGCAGGTCCCAGCCGATGATCCAGGCGACGATCTCGCCCATCGTGGCGTACGCGTAGGTGTAGGCGCTGCCGGCGGTCGGCACGCTGGAGGCCAGCTCGGCGTAGCAGAGGGCGGCGAGCAGGGCCACCACGCCGGCGATGGCGAAGGAGATGACCACGCCCGGGCCGGCGCTGTCCCGAGCCTCGATCCCGGTGAGCGTGAAGATCCCGGTGCCGATCACGATGCCGATGCCGAAGCCGGTGAGGTCGATCGCGCCCAACCGTCGCTTCAGCCCCGGTTGGCCGTCGCTGCCGTCGGCCTCACCCTGGGCTATCACGTCCTTGATTGGTTTCGTACGCAGCACGGACACCCGGTCACCCCTCCCACCGTGCGACCACCTCCGTGGCGGCCGGTGACCGGCGTTGCTACCCAGCGGCGCGATTGGTCAACCACGAACCCTTGCGGCGCTGGCCAGATTGTGAAAATTTCCTACCAGTGATGCGGACATCGGCGGCGAATCTTGCCGCCCACCGCGCGAAGCATCCGGGAGCCCCAACGAAGGGACACACCGCATGAAAGCCACCCGACTCGGAGTCGCCGGGCTTGTCGCAGCCCTGCTCGGCACAGTCGTCACCGCCACCCCCGCGAGCGCCGCACCCAGCCCGACCGACGCCACCACCGCCACCTGCGCCACCGACCCGGCCACCCCGAAGCGGCAGTTCCGCGCGATGTGGATCTCCTCGGTGGTCAACATCGACTGGCCCAGCAAGGCGTCCCAGACCAACCCGGACCGGATCGCGGCCCAGCAGGCCGAGTACCGCGAGCTGCTCGACCTGGCCGGGCGACTGCACCACAACGCCGTCGTGGTGCAGGTCCGGCCCACCGCCGACGCGCTCTGGCCCTCGTCGTACGAGCCCTGGTCGGAGTACCTGACCGGGGTACGCGGCCAGGACCCGGGCTGGGATCCGCTTGCCTTCCTGGTCGACGAGTCGCACAAGCGCAACCTGGAGTTCCACGCCTGGTTCAACCCGTACCGTGTCTCCATGCCGGCCCCCGGCGGCGCTGGCGCCGACCTCGCCCAACTCGCCCCTGGCCACCCGGCCCAGCAGCACCCCGACTGGACCTTCGCCTACCCGCCGGCCGGCGTGGCCGGCAGCCGGCTCTACTACAACCCCGGCATCCCCGAGGTACGCGAGTTCGTCCAGACCGCGATGATGGACGCGGTCAAGCGGTACGACATCGACGGCGTCCACTTCGACGACTACTTCTACCCCTACCCCAGCGGCACCCACCAGGTGCCGGACGACGCGGCCTTCGCGGCGCACAACAGGGGCTTCACCGACCGGGCCGACTGGCGGCGGGACAACATCAACCTGCTGATCCAGGAGATGAACGGCAAGATCAAGGCGGCGAAGCCGTGGGTGAAGTTCGGCGTCAGCCCGTTCGGCATCTGGCGCAACAAGACCGCCGACCCGCTCGGTTCGGACACCACCGGCAGCCAGTCGTACGACATCATCTCCGCCGACACCCGCACGTGGGTCAAGCAGGAGTGGATCGACTACGTGGTGCCGCAGCTCTACTGGTACATCGGCCAGTACCCGGCGGCCGACTACGCGCGTCTCGTGCCGTGGTGGGCCGAGACGGTGCGCGGCACCCGCGTGCAGCTCTACATCGGTCAGGCCGACTACAAGAGCGGCGACCCGGCGTACGGACCGTACTGGCAGAACCCCCGTGAGCTCTCCGACCACCTGACCCTCAACCGGTCGTACCCGGAGGTGCAGGGCAACGTGCACTTCTCCGCGGTGCAGGTACGGGCCAACCGGCTCGGGGCCACCGACATCTACGCGGGCGAGCACTACTCCCGCCCGGCCCTGGTGCCGGCCATGCCCCACCTTCCGGCCCGGCCGCTGCTCTTCCCGGTGGTCAGCAAGGCGACCCGGCAGGCCGACGGGGTACGACTCACCTGGCGGCAGCCCGCCGACGGCACCGGCCCGCTCGGCACCGCCACCTCGTACGCGATCTACCGGTACGACGGCACCACGCTGCCTGGCAGGTGTGCCACGGCCGACGCCGCGCACCTGGTCGACACCGTGCGGGCCACACCCGGTGGAACCCAGTCCTGGGTGGACACGTCGGCCGAACCCGGTCGGCGCTACACCTACCAACTGACCGCGTTGGACCGCTCGGCAAACGAGAGCCCCGCGAGCCCACCGGCATTCGTTCTGCGCTGACCGGATTGCGGGAATGCCCCGGACGCCTCGCGCGTCCGGGGCATTCGTCTGTTTCAACGTATGTCACCAATAGTTGGCGATGTGCATACCACCTAGTTGATCAGCTGATCGACACTCATCGACATCCGGTAACCCGCCGGTAACTTACGCCCCACCCGCTCACCCCCGCGGAGGTAGACCGTGCCCCGACGTCTCACCACCCTGCTCACCTCGGGCGCGCTAGCGCTGCTCGCCACCCTCGCCATCGCCTCCCCCGCCGCCGCCGTCACCCCGGCCCAGAAGCTGTCCGTGCTCTCCAGCTGGACCCAGACCAGCGCGTCCAGCTACAACTCGTGGAACAGCGCTCGGGTCAACCGGGCCCCCTGGGTCGACTACAACTTCAACTGGTCCACCGACTACTGCTCGTCCAGCCCGGACAACCCGCTCGGGTTCACCTTCAACCTGGGCTGCTACCGGCACGACTTCGGCTACCGCAACTACAAGGCGGTCGGCCAGTTCTCCGCAAACAAGTCCCGCCTCGACAGCGCCTTCTACGAGGACCTGAAGCGGGTCTGCACCACGTACAACTCGGTCGTCCGGCCGGCCTGCTACAGCCTGGCCTGGACCTACTACCAGGCGGTCAGCATCTTCGGTTCGGTAGCGGCCGTCCAACAGGCCGACATCGACCGCGCCGCCCGAATGAAGGCCCAAGCCGAGTCCGCAGCCGCAGCCCGCTAAACCCCACCCCACCCCACCCCCCAAACCGTGTTGATCAAGAGGTTTCGGTCAGCGGAAGCGCGTTCTCTGACGCAAACCTCTTGATCAACACGGGCCAGTCCGGGCAGGACCGGGCAGGACCCCGGCCAGGGGGGGTGGGGGTGGGTGGGGTTAGGCGCGTTCGGTTCGGGTGGCGGGGTGGCGCTCGGGGTCGGGGTCGGGGTCGGCGGGACGGCGGGGGGTTGGCTGGGACAGGCCGGTGCTGAAGCGGGTCGAGTCCGCTGCCAGGTCCGGGTGTTCCACGTCGAGTGCCAGCGCCGCGGCCTCGTCCAGCTCCAGCCCGGCACCCTCGCCGTACGCGTCGTCGAAGGCCGCGTCACCAAGAACCGCGCGCAGCTCCGACTGCTGTTCGGCCCAGTAACCGCCGTAGATGCCCGGGGTGGCACGCATGCTCGCCCGGGTGGCCTGGGCGGCCCCGAACAGTCGGGCTGCGGTCAGCCGATCCCCGCCGATCGCGCAGCGCACCGCGACCGCGTTGAGGGTGTCGCACGCCCGGCCGTGGTAGCCGTGGCCCATCCGGGAGCGCAGCGCCACAAGCAGGTGCTCGTGGGCGGCGATCACGTCACCCCGGGCCAGCGCGACCATTCCGAGCAGCATGTCCACCGAACGCCGGCCCCGTTCCACGGGTCGGACGGCCTCCACCGGACGCACCGCGCCCAGCAGCTCGGCCGCCTCCTCCAGGGCGCCGCGCCGCCACAGCAGCTCGGCGAGGCTGAACACCGCGAACAGCGCCTCGCCGACCACGTCCTGCCCGTGCGCCCAGTCGATGACCTCGCGGCACACCCGTTCGGCCTCGGCGAACTGTCCCATGTCCACGAGCGGCGCGGCCCTGCCGGCGAGGACCCGGGCCAGCAACCCCGCGTCGCCGGCCTGCCGGGCTGCCGCCTCCGCCCGCTGGGAGTAGCGCAGCTCCTCGGCGAACTCGCCGTCGGCGCTCGCGTGCAGCGAGTGCATGTGGTACGCCGCCGCCAGCTCCGCCTCCGGGATCCGTTCACCCGTCTCCGCGATCCGTCCGTACAACCGGAACAGCCACAGCCGCCCCTCCCGAGCCAGCCCCCGCTCCAGCCACCACTGGTCCAGCCCGCCCGCCAGACCGAGGCCGGCGCGGGCGCTGCCGCCGGTGGCGCACCACCGCAGCGCGGAGCGCAACTCCCCGGCCAGTGGGTCGAGGGCGTACAGCGACAGTGTCACCGGCCGGCCGTCCTGGCCCAGGTGGGCCTGGTCCAACGCGTGCGCCGACCAGGCCACGTGTCGGTCCCGAGCGGCCTGCTCCTCACCCGCCTCGACGAGGCGCCGCGCCGCGTACGCTCGGATGGGGTCGAGCATCCGGTAGGTGCTGCCGGCGGCCCGCGGCTCGGCCAACACCATCGACTTGTCGACAAGGACCGAGAGCGGGTCCAGTGGATCGTCGCCAAGCAGCCACTCCACCGTCGCCAGGTCCACCGGGCCGGCGAAGACCGCCAGCCACCGCAGCAGGCGCGCGGCTCGGGGCCCCAGCGTCCGGTACGACCAGGTGACGGTGGCCTGCATGGTCAGGTGTCGCTCGGTGGCCGAGCGCTGCACCGCCCGGCTCGCCGCGGTCGGCGGCGACGCCCCGGCCGCCGCCGCGACCAGGTCCACGGTGTCCTGCTGGTTGCCGGACCAACCCCGCTCCACCGGCGGCGGCTCCGGGTCCTCCCGGCCGGCGTCCAGGGTGCCGAGAACGTCGTCCAACCGCTCGGCGAGCTGGCCGACGGAGAGCACCCGCAGCCGGGCGGCGGCCAACTCGATGGCCAGCGGAAGGCCGTCCAGCCGCTGCACCACCCGACGCAGATCGGCCGACTCGGCCGGGTCCGGCTGGCGGCCGCCGCGCGCCGCCGCCGTACGGTCAAGCAACAGGGCCACCGCATCGCTGTCCGCACCGTCCGCGCGCGGGTCGACCGAGAGCGGCGGAATCCGCCACACCACCTCGCCGGGCAGGCTGAAGGATTCACGACTTGTCGCCAGCACCCGAACGCCGCCGCCGCCGGACAGCAGGCGCGCGATCACCTCCGCGCAGGCGGCCGGCTGGCTGTCGCAGGTGTCCAGCACGACGAGCATCCGGCGGCCGGCCGCGTACTCGACGAGGGTGTCGAGCATCGGCCGGCCGGGCTCGGGACGCAGGCCGAGCACGGCGGCGATGGCGAACGCCACGAGCCCCGGGTCGGTCACCGAGGCGATGTCGACGAACCAGACCCCGTCGGGGTACGCCTCGACAACCCCGCTTGCCAACTCCACCGCGAGCCGCGTCTTGCCCGCGCCACCCGCGCCCAGCACGGTGACCAGGCGGTGCTGCCGAACCAGGATGCCCAGCTCGATGCGCTCGGTCTGCCGGCCGACGAACGAGGTCACCTGGGTCGGCAGGTTGTGCGCCACCGCGTCGGCGGTGCGGGGCCGGGGGAACTGCCGTTCCAGACCGGGGGCGACCAGTTGGAACAGTCGTTCCCGGTCGTCGAAGCCGCGTAGGCGGTGCAGCCCCAGGTCGAGCAGGGCCGCACCCGGCGGCAGCGGCTCGGCCCGACGTGCGGTGGACGCCGTGCAGAGCACCTGCCCGCCGTGCGCGGCGGCGGCCACCCGGGCGGCCCGGTGCACCTCGGGGCTGGCGTACTCGCCGTCGCGCGGCTCGGCATAGCCGGTGTGCAGACCCATCCGCACCCGGGGCGCGGCTTCGGAGGTGGGCCAGTCGTGGCTGGACAGTGCCCGCTGGGCGGTCAGGCACGCGGTCATCGCCGCGGTCGCGTCCTCGAAGGCCAGGAAGAACGAGTCGCCCTCGGTCAGCAGCTCCGCGCCGCCCGTGCTGGCAAGTGTGTGGCGTAGCAGCCGTCGGTGCTCGGCGAGCACCGGGCGGTAGTCCGGGCCGAGCAACTGGGCCAGCCGGGTCGAGCCCTCGATATCGGTGAACACGAAGGTCACCCAACCGCTCGGGAGCTGAATCCGTGGCGACATGCGAGGAACCTCCGCCCGTGACGTCGGGTTCATGCTGCCTGAGTCCGGACGATCACACATCGTGAGAACGGTCGGGCACGTGCCGCCTCAACGTGCCACTCGGACCCGCTCCCGGCAAGGCTGGCCCACCAGGCAGCGGCGCATCGGCCGGATCAGCAGCCGCAGGCACCACCGCAGCAGCCACCGGCGGCGGGTGCTGGGGCGCCACCGCCGGCACCACCCCGGCCGGTGACCGCCACCGCGGAAAGAAGCTTGACCGTGTCGGCGTGTCCCTGTGGGCAGTTGGCCGGCTCACCGGCTGCCGCCATCGAACGGTTGACCTCGAAGGTGTCGCCGCAGGCGCGGCAACGGAACTCGTACCGGGGCATGCCACCCAGGGTACGTGGATCTGGCGGTTCGCGGAGCATGGGTGATACTCGACAGGTGGTGGACGGCGAGGACGACAAGCGTGTGCAACCGTTACGACCGGCCGCGCCGCTGGACGGGCCCCTCGAAGGCTCGGGGGCAGGGCCCGATCCGGTGCGCAAGGTGCCCCGCCCCCGCCGCCCCTGGCTGAGCGGGCGTTCGGCGGAAACATCGAGCACGTCACCGGCCAGCGCGCCGGCCCCACAAGCGGCCGAGCCCACGGCGGCCGGCCTCGCCCGGTCCGAACCGGACGCGAGCGCCACCGACACGAAGGCTCCGGTCGAGCCCGTCCCGGCCACCAGCCCTGCGGCCGCCCCCAAGGCCGAGGACGCAAAGACCGAGGCCCTCAAGACCGACGTTGCGAAGGTCGAAGACACACCCAAGCGCGATGTGCCCGGCGACGCCGCGAAGACCGTGGCCGGTGCGTCCGACCCGGCGAAGACCACTGTGGATGAGATTCCGGTCGTGCCGGCGTCCGACCCGGCCCGTCGGCGGCGGGTGCAGTTCGCGCATGCGGTACGCCTGCCGCCGCGCCGGGCGGCGGCTTCCGCGGCCCGGGCGACCCGAGCCTGGGCTCGCCGGCCGAGTGGTCGGCTGACCCTGCCCGGCGTCTTCCTGCTGGCGCTGGTGGCCGCGACCGCCGCGGCGGGAGCACTGCTCGTACCGGCCACGATCCGAGCACCGCGCCCGGTCGCTGTGGACGCCTCTGCCGCGCCGACCGGCGTCGCACCGCCGCCGGGGCCGTCCGGCCTGCCCACCGGCCCGCTGCCCACGGGACCGCTGCCCACCGGCCCGCTGCCGACCCTCCCACTGCCCACCGGCGGGCTGCCCGGCAACGGGCTGCCGACCGGGTCGGTGGTCGGTGGTCGGCCGGCGGACGCGCTGGCCAGTTGGGCACAGCAGGTCGGCGCCAAGGTCGGTGTCCCCGCGGTCGCCATGCAGGCGTACGGCTACGCCGAGCTGGTGCTCGCCCAGACCAACCGCAGCTGCGCGCTGAGCTGGACCACGCTGGCCGCGATCGGTCAGGTCGAATCGGGACACGGCACGGCCAACGGGGCTCGGTTGGGGCAGGACGGCAAGGCACTGCCGAAGATCATCGGGCTGCCGCTGGACGGGAAGGACGGTCGGATGCGGATCATCGACACCGACCGTGGGCTGCTCGACGGGGACTCGACCCTCGACCGGGCGATCGGGCCGATGCAGTTCATCCCGACCACCTGGCAGGAGATCGGCGCGGACGCCGACAACGACGGCGTCAAGGACCCGCACGACCTGGACGACGCCGCTCTGGCGGCGGGAAACTACCTCTGCAAGGGCAGCCGAAACCTGAGCATTCCGGGCGACTGGTGGAACGCGATCCTCTCCTACAACGATGTGCGACGCTACGCCCAGGACGTCTACGACACCGCGAACCGGTACGGACGGGCCAGTCGGGCGTGAAGTGATCGTCTCGATACGTTGGAGATCTGGACACTTCCCCCGGGCCTCTGTTAGCGGCAAGCTAGACGGGTGATGGTGCGCGAGTGGGACCCCAGGACCGCGTCGTCCGCCGAGATCGCGTCGCTGTTGGCCACGCTGAACGCGGTCCTGGCGGCTGACCTGCCGCAGGACCCGCCCTGGCGGGAGACTTCCCTGCGGGAATACCTCGCCGAGGTCATGCCCGGCGAGCGGCGCATCTCCTGGATCGCCCAGGCCGAGCCGACCGCCCCGGGCGACACGGGCGCGGTGCTCGGCCAGGTGCACGTGCTCCTGCTCGGTGACATCGGCGTGCTCGAGGTGCTTGTGCACCCGTCCGCGCGGCGCAGCGGCCTCGGTCGTGACCTGGTGCTGCGCGCCGCGCGACGGGTCTACCAGGAGGGCTTCCGGTCGATCGGGGTCGAGGTCGTCGGCGACACGCCCGCCGTCGGGTTCTACGAGTCGCTCGGCTTCACCCGGGAGTACGTGGAGACGCGCAGCGTGCTCGACCTGACCGCCGTCGACTGGGCGGAGCTGGCCGAGATGGCCACCGGCATCGGCGCGGGCTACCAGGTGGAGTTCTTCCCGGGCGGGCCACCGGACGACCTGCTCGAGGCGTACGCGCGGGCGAAGGCCGAGGTGCGCGACGTCGACGACGGTGAGCTGCGGCCCAGCTCGTACGACCCGGAGCGGCTGCGCGACAGCCTCGACACCCTGCACCGGCGGGGCATGAAGCCGTACATCGTGCTCGCCCGGCACGAGCAGAGCGGTGAGGTGGCCGGCCTGACCGAGGTGGTGGTGCCGGCGCAGCACCCGACCCGCGCCGACCAGTACGACACGATCGTCGCGCAGGATCACCGGGGCTACGGCATCGATCGGGCGATCAAGGCCCGGATGCTGCTGGAGCTGCGCTCCGCCGAGCCGGAGCTGATCGAGGTGCAGACCTGGAACGCGCAGGCCAACGAGGCGATGCTGAAGGTCAACGCGGAGCTGGGCTACCGCTCCGACCGGGACTGGTGCGAATACAGCGTCGACGTCGCTGAGCTGGTGCACCGCCTCGATCCGCCGCGCTGAGGAATTCACGAAACTGTCCACTAGGGGATGGACGGTGGACAGTCGCGCACCTTAACGTTCGTTGATCCCCGTCCACCCATCGTGGAGGCCCTATGCGCCCGCGCCGCTCAATCGCCGCGCTCGCGACCGCCACCGCCGCCGTGACAGTCACGGCGCTCGGCGTCGCACCCACCGCGGCCAGCGCCGCGCCCACCGACCTGTTCATCTCCGAGTACGTCGAGGGTTCGTCGAACAACAAGGCGATCGAGCTGTTCAACGGCACGGGCGCCGCCGTCGACCTGACGGCCGGCGGCTACCAGCTACAGCTCTACTTCAACGGCTCCACGACGGCCACCACCATCGCCCTCACCGGGAACGTGGCCGCGGGTGACGCGTTCGTGTTCGCAAGCGCCTCGGCCGGGGCCGCCGTCCTCGCCCAGGCCGACCAGACCACCGGGGCGAGCCTCTTCAACGGTGACGACGCCATCGTGCTGCGCCGGGGCACCACGGTGCTCGACTCGATCGGTCAGGTGGGTGTCGACCCGGGCACCGAGTGGGGTGCCGGCGTCACCAGCACGGCGGACAACACCCTGCGCCGACTGCCGAACGTGACGGCCGGTGACACCGACCCGTCGGACGCGTTCGACCCGGCCGCGCAGTGGGCGGGCTTCCCCGTCGACACGTTCGACGGGTTGGGTGCGCACACCGTGGACGGCGGTGGCCCGGTCGACGTGCCGGCCACCCTGACCTGTGGTGGGCCACTCGTCACCATCGGCGGCACGGCCGCGAGCCGCGAGGTGACCGCCGTCGACCCCGACGACACGATCGTCGACCTGGCGGTCACCGCGATCAGCCCGAGCCCCACCTCCGGCTCGATCACCCGTACCGCGTTCACCCCTGCCGACGCTGTGGGCGGCACCGCCCGCGCCACGGTCGGCGTGAGCGCCGACCTCACCGCCGGGGCGTACACCGTCACCCTGACCGCGACCGACGCGGGCGGTGGCACCGCAAGCTGCGCGCTTGCCGTGCAGGTGACCCGCGAGCTGACCGTCGGCGAGGTGCAGGGTCCGACCACCGACGCCGAGTCCGGCCCGACCGACCGCTCGCCCCTCGCGCCGGCGAGCGGCAACGGCACGAGCAGCACGATGTACGACGTACGCGGCGTGATCACCCAGCTGACCCTGGCCCGCACCTCGGCCGGAGCGGACCAGCACGGGTTCTTCCTACAGAGCCGCCTTGGTGACACCGACGGTGACCCGACCAGCTCCGACGGCATCTTCGTGTTCATGGGCGCGTTCACCTCGCTGATCGGCGGTTACGTGCCGATGGTCGGCGACGAGGTCGTCCTGCGGGCCCGGGTGTCGGAGTACTACACCTTCACCCAGCTCTCCGGCGCGTCACTGGTCCGCCGGATCGGCGGTGGCCTGAACGTGGACACGGCGGTCGCGGTGACCGATGCCGTGCCGCCGACAGTGCTGGCCGACGCGCAGCGCTTCTGGGAGCGGCACGAGGGTTCCCGGATGCGGGTACGCGCCGGCAGCGGCGCGGTGAGCGGCCGGGACGTCTTCTCCTCCACCGCCGACGCGGAGCTGTGGGTGGTGGACCGCGACGACCCGTTGCTGGACCGCGCCGACCCGTACGCCAGGCGGGTCTTCCGCGACTCGCACCCGCTGGACAACGACCCGACCCGCCGCTTCGACGACGGCAACGGCCAGCGGACGCTGCTCGGCAGCATGGGCGTGAAGGCCACCACCGGGGACAGCGCCGCGCTGCTCCCGCCGGCGCACACCTTCGACACGCTGCGGGCGGACGCGGTGGGCGGGGTCTACTACTCGTTCGAGAAGTACGGCGTCCAGGTCGAGCGGGCGGACTTCGCCGCCGGGGCCGACCCGTCGAGGAACAACCCGCCCAAGCCGGCCGACCGGTCGCAGGAGGTGGCCGTGGCCACCTACAACGTGGAGAACCTGTACGACTACCGGGACGACCCGTTCGACGGCTGCGACTTCGCCGGCAACGCCGGGTGCACCGGGGTCAGTCCGCCGTTCGACTACGTACCGGCAAGCGAGGCGGAGTACCGCGCGCAGTTGGCCGCGCTCGCCGACCAGATCGTCAAGGACCTGCACGCACCGGATCTGATCCTGGTGCAGGAGGCCGAGGACCAGGACATCTGCACCGTCTCCGGAGCCGCGTTGAGCTGCGGTGACACCGACAACGCCGATGGCGCTCCGGACAGCATCCAGGAGTTGGCGCTCACCGTGGCGGCGGCCGGCGGGCCCGCGTACGCCGCTGCTTATGACCGGACCGGCGCGGACGCCCGCGGTATCACCGCGGCCTTCCTGTACCGCACGGACCGGGTGTCCCTCGCGGCCGCGACGGCGGACGACCCCCTGTTGGGTTCGGCGCCCACGGTGCAGTACCGGGCCCCGGGGCTGCCGGCCAACGCCGACGTGCAGAACCCGAAGGCGCTGAACGCCGTGTTGCCGTCGGACGTGGACACCTCCACCGGCAAGGACGGGAACAACGTCTTCACCCGTGCTCCGCAGCTCGGCAGGTTCAGTGTGGCGGCGGCGCCGGGTTCGGCCGAGCGGTTCACCCTGTACGCGCTCAGCAACCACTACTCGTCCGGGCCGGACAGCCGGGTCGGGCAGCGGCGGGAGCAGGCGCGCTACGGCGCGGCGATCGTCACCGCGATCGAGGCGGCGGACCAGACCGCCCGGGTCGTCTACGGCGGGGACCTGAACGTGTTCCCGCGCCCGGACGATCCCATCGCCACCGGAGAGCAGCCCACACCGTCGGACCAGCTCGCGCCGCTCTACGAGGCGGGCCTGCACAACCTGTGGGACAACCTCGTGGCGGACGTGCCGGCCTCCGCCTACTCGTACAGTTTCGAGGGGCAGGCGCAGACTCTCGACCACCTGTTCGTCAACGACGCGTTCTACGGCGACCTGGTGCAGGTGCGAGCGGCGCACATCAACGCCGACTGGCCGGCGGAGTTCGCCGGTGACGGGTCCCGGGGTTCGAGTGACCACGACCCGCAGGTGGCCCGGTTCCGGTCCCGGGCGTCGTTGACAGTTGCCGACGCGACGGTGGCCGAGGGCGACCAGGGCACCCGGCAGCTCACCTTCAGCGCCACCGTGTCCCGGCCGCTGTCCCAGCCGGTGCTGCTCTGCGCCGCGACCGTCGGCCTCACGGCCCAGGTGGGCTCGGACTTCGACGCGTACGCCGGCTGCAAGGTGCTGGCCGCCGGGCAGACGTCGGTGGCCTTCCCGGTGTCGGTGCGCGGTGACCGCAGGCGGGAGGCGGACGAGAAGTTGACCCTGCTGGTGGCCGGCGTGCCCGGCCTCCGGCTGGCCGATCCGCTCGCAACCGGAACGATCACCAACGACGACTGATTTCGGAGTGGTCGACGACGGCCCGCCGAACCCCAGCCGGGGCGGCGGGCCGTCGCCGGTCCGGCGTCAGCCGTACCGCCAGCGCTGCGGCGGTGGTGGATCACCGCGGTGCTTGGCTACCCGCACCCACCCCTGCCCGTCGGGCCAGCTCGCGCTGGCTGAGGTCGCCGTGGCGGCGGACCGCCCTGACGATGCCGACAACCGGCCATGGGATGTCGGAGGGCTCGCTCGGTAGGTCGTCCATGCCTCCACCGTTGCTTCCGCTCAGGCGTCGAAGTCGTGGGCTTTGAGCAGCACGTCCTCGATGCGACGGAGCAGGGACGCAATCCCTGACGTGTCCCCTTTGCTCTGCACCCTGATAAGCGCCACGCTGATCAGCGCCGGTCGAGGACCTTAGCCGGCGCGTCCGCGGGTGCAGAGCAAAGCCAAACACGGGGACACCAGGGGGTCGGGTTCCGTCACGGTCAGCGCCCGGAATCCGCCCGACAAGAACCGGACCGCGCGAGCCGGACCTCAACGGTCACGGCCGCAGACGGTCCGCTCAGTATCGCTGGCGAAACAGGTTGGCGGCCTCGACGGCCCAGTAGGTGAGGATGACCTGCGCGCCAGCCCGCTTGATCGAGGTGAGCGTCTCCAGCATCACCCGCTCGCGGTCGATCCAGCCGTTCGCGGCGGCCGCCTCGACCATCGCGTACTCGCCGGAAACCTGATAGGCGGCTACCGGGACGTCCACCGCGGCCCGCACCGCCGCCACCACGTCGAGGTACGGCAGCGCCGGCTTGACCATCACCAGATCCGCGCCCTCGGCGACGTCGAGCGCGACCTCGCGCAGCGACTCGCGCAGGTTGGCCGGATCCTGCTGGTAGGTGCGCCGGTCGCCCTCAAGCGCCGACTCCACCGCCTCCCGGAACGGGCCGTAGAACGCGGAGGCGTACTTGGCGGCGTACGCCAGCACGGCGACGTCCTGGTGCCCGGCGGCGTCGAGCGCCCGACGTACCACGCCGACCTGGCCGTCCATCATCCCGGACGGCCCGACCATGCCGACCCCGGCGGCGGCCTGGGCCACCGCCATCTCGGCGTAGGCGGCGAGGGTGGAGTCGTTGTCGACCTCGCCGTCGGGGGTGAGCAGCCCGCAGTGCCCGTGTGAGGTGAACTCGTCGAGGCACAGGTCGCTCATCACCACCGTGGCGTCGCCCACCTCGGCCACCACGTCGCGGATGGCGACGTTGAGGATCCCGTTCGGGTCGATGCCGCCGGAGCCGGTCGGGTCCCGCTGTTCCGGCACGCCGAAGAGCATGATCCCGCCGACACCCGCCTGGACCGCCTCGGCCGCCGCCTTGCGCAGCGAGTCCCGGGAGTGCTGGAGCACCCCCGGGAGCGAGCTGATGGCGCGGGGCTCGGTCAGCCCCTCCTTGACGAACATCGGCACGACCAGCTCGGCCGGGTCGACCCGGGTCTCGGACACCAGCCGGCGGACCGCCGGGGTGCGGCGCAGCCGGCGGGGCCGGATCTCCGGGTACGACATGGCAGAGCCTCCTCGAACGACTACCGGAAGCGCAGGGCGGTCGGGCCCTGCACCTTCGAGCCACGGCGCTGCTTGGCCGGCATGGCGGCCAGCTTCTCGCGCAACTCGACGGCGTAGGCGGCGAGCGCCTCCACCAGGTCGGGCACCGAGGCGTGCGGCGGCTGGACGTCGACCCGCAGGCCGAACTCCGTCGCGGTCTCCGCGGTCTTGGGCCCAATGACGGCAACAACGGTCCGGGCGTGCGGCTTCCCGGCGATGCCGACCAGATTGCGCACGGTGGACGACGAGGTGAAGAGCACCGCGTCG
Organism: Micromonospora sp. NPDC003944; assembly: GCF_053605225.1. Lineage (NCBI taxonomy): Bacteria > Bacillati > Actinomycetota > Actinomycetes > Micromonosporales > Micromonosporaceae > Micromonospora > Micromonospora sp. NPDC003944. The sequence goes on along the minus strand of NZ_JBSGIV010000029.1, from coordinate 32,624 downwards.
AACCCTCCCGACTTGATCGCGTCGCGGATCTCGGCGGGCGGCGGAGCGGCCCGCACCGTCCGGTACGCGGTCACGTCGTCGACCTCCCAGCCACGCTCGGTCAGCCCGGCGGCGAGCGTCTCGGTGGCGATGTCGGCGCGCGGCAGCAGCACCCGGCCCACCGGGTCGAGGATCTCGTCGTGCGGCGAGAACTCGGCCAGCAGACCCTCGGAGGACTGCTCCCCGGCGGGGATCAGCTCCGGCTGGATGCCGAACGCGCGGACCGCGTCGGCGGTGGCCTCACCGATGCAGGCGATCTTGACGCCGCCGAAGTGCCGGGCGTCCAGGCCGTGCTCGGCGAACTTCTCCCAGACCGCGCGGACCGCGTTCACCGACGTGAAGATCACCCAGGCGTACCGGCCGTCGACCAGGCCCTTGACCGCCCGCTCCATCTGCGCCGGGGTACGCGGCGGCTCGACCGCAATGGTCGGCACCTCGCACGGGATCGCCCCGTACGCCCGCAGTCGGGCACTCATCGCGCCGGCCTGCTCCTTGGTGCGGGGTACGAGCACCTTCCAGCCGTACAGCGGGCGGTTCTCCCACCAGCTCAGCTTGTCGCGCTGCCCCACGCCGACACCGACGGTGAGCACCACCCGGCCGGTGAAACCGAGCGCGGCGGCCACGAAGCTGTCCACGGTCGACGTGGTCGTGTACTGGGTCTCGCCGGTGCCGTCGCCGGTCACCCCGACGCCGGTGGTGCCGTCGACCCCGGCGGCGAGCAGCCCGTCCCGGACGGCGGCGAGGTCACCGGCGTCCACGGCGAGCGCGAGCGAACCCCGGCCGACGGCCGTGGCCAGTGCCTCGAAGTCAAGTGCGCTGACGTCCTCGACGTCGGCGGCCGTACGCACACCCGGCAGCGGAACACCGGCGTAGGTGGCCACACCCTCGGCCTGGCCGACGCCGGGCACCACCTCGAAGTGGGCGGCGGTGCGGGCCACGGCCTGCACCTCCTTGACCACCGAGTCGTGCCCGAACGGGTCGCCGGCGACCAGGTGCACCGCGTTCAGCCCGGAGCGGGCCGCGGAGATCAGCACCTTCGCCACGTCGCCCGGCGCGCCCTCGGCCGGGGTGAACTCTGCATCGTCGGAGGCCTCGGCGCGAACGACGGCGAGCAACGACTCGGGGACGCCCCGGTCGTAGATCACCTGGTCGGCGTCGACCAGGGCGTCGTGGGCCCGACGGGTCAGCAGGCCCGGGTCACCGGGGCCAGCCCCGACGAACGCGATACGGCCGACGGGCTTACGGGTGCGGGTCATTCTGTGCTCCCAAATTGCTGGGTCCCCGGGCCGGTGTGTCCTTCGTGGCCGAGGATCGAGTCGGCGCCGAGGTCGAGGAGTTCGGCGGCAAGTGCCTTACCGATCTCCGCCGCGTCGGCGGGCGTTCCGGTGCGGGACAGCCGGAGGTCACGAGTGCCGTCCGGGCTGATCACCGCCCCGCGCAGGTAGATCTCATGGACAACATCGCCTTCGGCGGCTGAGCCAACAGGCTCGCCTTCGGCGAGGATGGCATAGGCGGCGACGGGTGCGCTGCACCCGGCCTCCAGGGTTGCCAGAAACGCACGTTCCGCGGTGACCGCGGCACGCGACGGTGCGTGGTCGAGCACTGCGAGCAGCTCGACCAGGTCCTGGTCGTCGACCCGGCACTCCACGGCCAGCGCACCCTGAGCGGGCGCGGGCAGCATCAGCATCGGGTCAAGCGATTCGGTGATCACGTCGAGCCGACCGAGTCGGGCCAGCCCGGCCCGGGCCAGGACGACGGCGTCCAGGTCGGCCTCGGGGCCGAGCACCCGCGCCAGCCGGGTGTCGACGTTGCCGCGGATCGGGGTGACCTCCAGTTGCAGGCCGAGGGCGTGCAGCTGGGCGATCCGGCGCAGCGCGCCGGTGCCCACGGTGGCCCCGGGCTGCAGCTCGGCGAGCGTCCGGCCGGCGCGGGCCACCAACGCGTCGCGCGGGTCCTGCCGGGCCGGCACCGCCGCGATGTGCAGCCCGCCGGCGGCAGCGGTGGGCAGGTCCTTGTACGAGTGCACCGCGAAGTCGATCGTCTTGGCGGTCAGCGCGTCACGCAGGGCGGAGACGAACACCCCGACGCCGAGCCGGTGCACCGGCGCGTGGGAGCGGTCGCCCGCGGTGACGACCTCGACCAGCTCGACGGGGCGGCCGGTGGCGGCGGTCACCGCCTCGGCGACCTGGCCGGACTGGGCCATCGCCAGGGCACTGCCCCGGGTGCCGAGGCGCAGGGGGGCGGTCATCGCGCGCCTCCGGTGGGTGGGGTCGGCTCGGCCGCGTCGACGCCGGCCACCGCGTCAGCGCCGGAAAGCGCGTCGGCGCCGGCCACCGCGTCGATGCCGGAGAGCGCGTCGGTGCCGGGCAGCGACAGGCCGAGGTCGGGGGTCAGCACCTCCGGGACGGTGTCGACAGGCGAGGTCTGCGGCACCTCGAGGTCGAACAGCTCGCGCAGCAGTGCCGCGTACTGGTCGCCGCCGGGCTCCGCCGCCAACTGGCGAACCTTGACGGTGGGCTGGTGCAGCAGCCGCTGCACGACCCGGTGCACCGTGCGGGCCACCTCGGCCCGCAGGTCGTCGCCGAGGTCGGGGCGACGCTGCGCCAACCGGCGCAGCTCGGTGGTGACCACGTCGTCGGCCCGGCCACGCAGCGCGGCGACCGTGGGTGCCACGTCGGCGCCGCGCAGCCAGGTGAGGAAGCCCTCCACCTCGCCGAGCACGATGCGTTCGACGGCCGCGGCGTCGGCCGCCGCCGGCCCGTCGGCGAGCAGCGCCGCCATCCGGTCGATGTCGATGACCTCGACGCCGGGAAGGTCGGCGACTCCCTCCTCGACGTCGCGCGGGACGGCCAGGTCGAGCAGGACCAGCGGACCCCGGGCCGGGTCACGGTCGGCGAGCGCCGTGGTGACCACCGCCCGGGTGAGGACCGGTTCGGTGGACGCGGTGGCGGCCACTACGATGTCCACTGTGGATAGGGTGTCGGCCAGTTTGGTCATCGGCGCGGCACTTGCCCCGTACGACTCGGCGAGCCGGACGGCCCGGTCGGCGCCCCGGTTGCTGACGGTGAGCGGCCCGGCGCCCAGTCGGGACAGCGTGGCCACCCCGAGGGAGCCCATCGCGCCGGCGCCGACGACCAGGGCCGGGTGGCCGGCGAGGTCACCGTCGAGGTGCCCGGCGGCCAGCTCCAGCGCGGCGGTGACGACGCTCTGGCCGGCCCGGTCGATGCCAGTCTCGGCGTGAGCCCGCTTGCCGACCCGCAGCGCCTGCTGCATCAGCTCGTGCAGCAGGCGGCCGGCCGAGTCGGCGCCGGTGGCCCAGTGGTACGCGTCACGCAGCTGGCCGAGGATCTGCGCCTCGCCCACGACCATCGAGTCCAGGCCGGTGGCGACCCGGAAGACGTGGTCCACGGCGGCGGTGTCGTAGTGCACGTAGAGGTGGCTGGCGAGCGCTGTCGGCGAGCTGCCGGCCTGCTCGGCAAGCACGGCGCAGATGTCGCCGAGCCCACCGTGGAAACCGGACACGGCGGCGTAGACCTCCACCCGGTTGCAGGTGGAGACGATCACCGCCTCGGCGACGTACGGCTGGGCGACCAGGCGGTCGAGTGTGCGGGTCAGGTCGGCGGGGGGCACGGCCAGCTGCTCCAGCGTGGCGACCGGGGCGGTCCGGTAGGACGCGCCGACGACGAGCAGTTTCACGTGCCGATCGCCTCCTGGGTGTCGGTGGCCGCGAACCCGCCCGGCAGGGCGGTGAGAGCGGACCCGCCGGTGGCGGGCAACGCGGTCAGCGACGCCTTGCGGTGCTCGTGGAAGGACAGAATCTGCAGCTCGATGGCGAGGTCGACCTTGCGCACGTCGACCCCCTCCGGAACCGAGAGTACGCACGGCGCGAAGTTGAGGATGCTCGTCACGCCGACGGCGACCAGTTGGTCGGCGACCTGCTGGGCGGCGGCGGCCGGGGTGGCGATCACGCCGATCGCGAGGGATTCCTCCGCGGCGACCGCCGGCAGGTCGTCGACATGCCGGACCACCAGGCCGTTGATCTCCTCGCCAACCCGGGAGGGATCGGCGTCGAGCAGTGCGGCAATCCGGAAGCCCCGGCTGGCGAAGCCGTCGTAGCCGGCCAGAGCGTGACCGAGATTACCCACCCCGACCAGGGCGACCGCCCGGCGTTGAGTGAGCCCGAGCACATACTCGATCTGCTCGATCAGCAGCGCGACGTCGTAGCCGACGCCCCGGGTGCCGTACGAGCCGAGGTGCGAGAGGTCCTTGCGGAGCTTGGCGGAGTTGACCCCGGCGGCGGCGGAGAGGCCCTCGCTGGAGACCGTCTCGTGCCCGGCGTCGGCGAGGTTGTGCAGCGCGCGCAGGTACTCCGGGAGCCGAGCGACGGTCGCCTCGGGCAGGTCCGGGAGCGTCGGTACGGCACCGGCGCGGCCGGGCGCGCCTGGGTGACGGTGCTGACTCATGAGACTCCGTGCGGTGCGATCCTCGGCCAACTCCGCTGGTCGGCCGTTTGTGGACTCCCGCTGGCGACCGAGATTGCCGGCTGTGCTAGCAGGGCGCGTCGGAGTCACAGCGTAGGCGCTTGTGAAGACGTGCACAAATCGCGATCTTGCCGCTGCGTGGCGCGACCTCACCAGCCCCTCCATTCCACAAGATCGATTGAACGGCCTGGTCCGCTCGCCGCCCGGGCGATTATTGCTCAATCCCGACTTCTCTGACCAATCCCGCGCCGGCCCGCCGCCCATGCCCCGCGATCTTGCAGTTCCTGTCCCTGCCTTCCGCTCGTAGCGGGGCAAATCCACAACCGTAAGTGCAAGATCGGCGGGGGCAGGGCGACCACGGCGCGGGGCAGGGTAGGGGCAGCCCTACGACGGAGAGGCGGGGTTTCGGGATGGGGGCGAGCGGTCCCGCTGCCTAGCCTTTTGGCATGACCACCGTTGCCGCCACCAGCGCCCGACCGCCGCTGGCACCGAGCATCCCCCGCCAACTCCTCGTCGACTCCGGCTACGTGCTGCTCGGCCTACCCCTGGGGCTGGCCAGCTTCGTCGTCCTCATCGTCGGCCTCTCGGTGGGCGTCGGCCTGGTCGTCACCGTGATCGGCCTCCCGATCCTCAGCGGCACCCTGTACGCCGCCCGTGGCCTTGCCGACATCGAGCGGCTGCGGATGGCCGCGGTGCTCCGGCAGCCCCGGATCCGGCCGAGCTACCGGCTGCCCGAGGCGGGAGCGAACGCCTGGCGCCGAATCTTCGTGCCGATCCGGGACGCCCAGTCGTGGCTCGACCTGGCACACGGCATCGTGCGGTTGATCGCGGCCGTGGGCACCTTCGTGGTGACGATGGTCTGGTGGGCCATCGCGATCGCCGGCTCCCTCTACTGGGCCTACGACTGGGCCATCCCCCACCCGTCCGGCGAGGGTGACCAGGATCTGGCGCAACTGCTCGGCCTGGGCGACTCGACCACCGCCCGGATCGGGCTGCACACCGCGCTCGGGGTGTTCTTCCTGATCACCCTGCCGATCGTGGTGCGGGGTTGCGCTCTGCTCCAGGCCAGCTTCGCCAAGGCCATGCTGACCGGGGTGGCCGAGATGCGCGACCGGATCACCGTGCTGGAGGAGCAGAAGCGGGCCGCCGTGTCCGCCGAGGCCTCCGCGCTCCGCCGGTTGGAACGTGACATCCACGACGGCCCCCAGCAGCGCCTGGTCCGGCTGGCGATGGACCTCAGCCGAGCCCGGATGCAGCTCGCCTCCGACCCGGACGCGGCGGGCCAGACCATCGACGAGGCGGTCACCCAGACCCGGGACACGCTTGCCGAGCTGCGGGCGCTGTCCCGGGGCATCGCCCCGCCGATCCTGGTCGACCGGGGCCTGCCAAGTGCTCTCGCCGCGATCGCCGGACGCGGGCTGATCCCGATCGAACTCCAGGTGGACCCGCAGCTCGGCACCCCGGCCGGGCGGCTCGACCCGGTGGTGGAGAACACCGCGTACTTCGTGGTGTCCGAGGCGCTGACGAACGTCGCCAAGCACAGCCGGGCCACCGAGGCCACGGTGGCCGTGGCCCGGCGGGGCACCCACCTGCAGGTGCGCGTGGGCGACGACGGGCAGGGCGGCGCGCACCTGGCGAAGGGGCACGGGCTGGCCGGCATCGCCGACCGGGTCCGGGCCGCCGGTGGCGAGTTGATGGTGGTCAGCCCGACCGGCGGCCCCACCGAGATCCGCGCCGAGCTTCCCCTGTGAGCGCGAGGAGTGAGCCGGGTTTGCGAGCCCCGCAGTCGCGAACCAAGAAGACGCTGTGAGCGCGAGGAGTAAGCCGGGTTTGCGAGCCCCGCAGTCGCGAACCAAGAAGACGCTGTGAGCGCGAGGAGTAAGCCGGGTTTGCGAGCCCCGCAGTCGCGAACGAAGGAGTTGCTGTGAGCGGCCGGATGCCGCCGCGACGGGGAGCGACGTGGTAGACAACACAGCCATGCGCATCGTGATCGCCGACGACGCCGTCCTGCTCCGGGAGGGGCTGGTCCGGCTGCTGACCGAGAGCGGGCACCAGGTGGTGGCCGCCGTCGGAGACGGTGCCGCCCTTGTCGAGGCGGTGGTCGAGCACCGGCCCGACGTGTCGATCGTCGACGTCCGGATGCCGCCGTCACACACCGACGAGGGGCTGCGGGCGGCGGTGGAGGCGCGTCAGCTGGTGCCGCGTACCCCGATCCTGGTGCTCTCCCAGTACGTCGAGGTCTCGTACGCCGATGATCTCCTGGCCACCACCGGCGGCGCCGGCGGCGGCGGGATCGGCTACCTGCTCAAGGACCGGGTGGCCGCGATCGACGAGTTCCTGGACGCGTTGCGCCGGGTTGCGGGCGGCGGCACGGTGCTCGACCCGGAGGTGGTCGGTCAGCTCTTCGCCCGACGCCGCCGCGACGACCCGCTGCGGGAGCTGACCCCCCGCGAGCGCGAGGTGCTCGCCCTGATGGCCGAGGGGCGCTCGAACACCGCCATCGCGCGCGCCCTGGTGGTGAGCGACGGCGCGGTGGAGAAGCACGTGCGCAACATCTTCACCAAGCTCACCCTGCCACCGGACACCGAACAGCACCGGCGGGTGCTCGCCGTCCTCACCTATCTGCGGAACTGACCTCCCGGGCCAGGGCCACCGCGTCGGTGAGCGTGTCGGCGACCGGGTGACCGGAGGCGCGCAGCCGGCCCGGGTCGGTGAAGCCGCCGGTGTAGAGCACGGCACGGCCGCCCACCGCGAGCGCCGCGTCCGCGTCGTCGAGGGAGTCGCCGATCAGCACCACGGAGGCGCCGTCCACGCCCAGCTCGGCCAGGTGCAGCTTGAGCGACTCGGCCTTGCGGTCACCGCCGACCGTGGCGCGCAGCCCGTCGACCCGGGTGAAGTGGCTGGTCAGGCCGTACGTGTGCACGGCCGGGACCAACTCCTCGTGAAACCACATGGACAGCAGGCTCTGGCTGCCCGGCCAGGCGGCCATCGCCGCGCGCGCGTCGGCGGCCAGCTCACAGGTGGTCAACCCGGTCCGGTACGCGTCGTGGAAGATCTTGTCCAGAAGACCGAACTCGTCGTCGTCCACTGCCTGCCCGAGCACCTCGGCGTAGTACTCGGCGATCGGCCTGCGGAACCGCACCCGGTGCTCGTCGGGGGTGACGGTCGGGCCGCCCCGGCTCGCGAACACGACGTTGGTGGCGGACACCACCAGGCTGAGGTCGTTGAGCAGGGTGCCGTTCCAGTCCCAGACGAGGTGCGGGGATGCAAGGGTCATCCGAGCACCATAGGCACTCCTCAGAGCTGGGGCGTGGTCAGGTCCCGCAGCAGCCGGTCCTCCTCGACCCGCCAGTAACCGTGCTCCTTGCCGTCGAGCATCACCACCGGAAGCCGGTCCCCGTACTCCCGCTCCAACCCCTCGTCGGCGGTGACGTCCCACTCGACCCACTTGTCGCCGGTGACCGCGACCACCCGGTCGAGCGCCGCCTTGGCGTCGTCGCAGAGGTGGCAGCCAGGGCGGGTGATCAGGGCGAGTCGGGCGTCAGTGGCCATCGGTTACCTCCGTACGGTCGGTCGGCGTCGCCGACCGGAGTTGGGCCTTGCGTACCTTGCCGATCGCCGAGTGCGGCAGGGCGTCGACGAACTCGACGGTGGTCGGGCACTTGAACCGGGCCAGGTTCCGTGCGCAGTGGGCGAGAAGCTCCTCGCTGGTCACCTGTCGGCCCTGCACCGGCACCACGTACGCCCGCACAGTCTCGCCGGTCCGCGGGTGCGGCACACCCAGTACCGCCGACTCGACCACCCCGGGGTGCCCGGCGAGGACCAGCTCGACCTCGTGCGGATAGACGTTGAACCCGTTGACGAGGATCAACTCGCCGAGCCGGTCGACCAGGAAGAGGTCGCCGTCCTCGTCGGCGTACGCGATGTCGCCGGTGCCCCACCAACCGTCGGCGTCCGGGCCGCCCCGGCCGTCGGGCCAGTAGCCGGTGAAGAGGTTGGGGCCGCTCGCGACGATCTGCCCCGGGTCGGTGCCCGGTGCCACGTCGGAGATGTCCAGGTCATCCGGGTCGTCGTCGGGGACGGCGAGCCCGTCGCGCCACAGGTCCGCCCCGTCGGCGTCGACCAGGCGGAGCCGCACACCGGGCAGCGGTCGGCCGATCGAACCCGGCTTGGCCACGCCGCCGACCAGGGTGGAGGTGAGCACCGGCGCGGTCTCGGTGAGGCCGTACCCGATGTGCACCTGATGCCCGGTGACCTCCGTGAAGCGCGCCGCGACCGCGGGTTCGAGCGGTGCCGCGCCGCAGACCGCCACCCGCACCGACGCGGTCGCCGCGCGGGCCGTGGCCGCGCCGGCCCAGGTCATGAACATCGACGGTACGCCGACGAGCACGCTGACCCGGTGCCGCGCGATCTCGTCCAGCCCCGCCGTCGGGCCCGGCTCGTCGAGCAGCACGCCTGCCGCGCCGTGGTGCACGACCGCGCCGAGCCCCGAGTTGAGCCCGTACGCGTGGAACAGCGGCAACGCGAGCAGCACGGTGTCCGTCGGCCCGACCACCGGCGGGTCGATCTGCGCGACCTGTTCGTGGTTGGCGAGCAGCGCCTGGTGCGACAGCATCGCTCCCTTGGGTCGCCCCTCGGTGCCGGAGGTGTAGAGCAGGACCGCCAGGTCGGCGCCGCCTCGTCGGGGGCGGGGTGGCGGTCCGGGCGCCTCGGCGGTCGGTGGCATGTCGTACACGCGGGTGAGCGCCGGCAGCTCGGCGGCCACGTCGGCGACCAGATCCCGCACGCGGTCGGTGGCGATCAGCACCGCCGCGCCGGAGTCGGCGAGCACGTGCCGTAGCTCCGGGGCGGTGAAGCCGGGGTTGACCGGCACGGTGACCAGCCCGGCGCGGAGGGCGCCGAGCCACGCGATCACGAAGTCCGGTGTGTTGGGCAGTGCGATGGCGACGCGGGGCGGCGTACCGCCGGGGTCGGCGGGTGGTGCGGCGGCGGACAGGCCGCGGGCGGCGGCGTCCACCGCGGCGTCCAGTTCGGACCAGCTCAGGGTGTGCTCGCGCCAGTGCAGCGCGGGCCGGTCGGCGCGGTCGCATGCCGCCCGGCGGACCCGGTCGGCGAGGTTCGGCGCGAGGCTTTCCGAGACGTCCTGCACGGTGATCGAGTCTGGCACAGCGGACGGCGACGGGCCACGCCCGACGGCCCGGGGGCGCGCGCCGAACAGGGCCGCGCAACAGTCCCATGTACGGGACTGTCCGGTGTGCCACCGGCGGTCCGATCAGGTCCTGTCGATGGGACGTGCGACGCCGGGCACCGGCACTTCGGCCGCCCCCGCCCGACCGGCCGGAGCGCCGGGCCAGCCGAACGGCCGGTGAGCCTCCGACCTGGGGATCCATCCTGGAACACCCGGTCGGCGGAAAGTCAATCGCACACGACGGACAACCGGTCCGCCGCCGGTGCGGGGGAGCGGGAAATACTTCCGCCTTGTGTAACGGACTTGCCACGCGCGGGTGACGTTGGCCCTATCATCACTCGGGTCGGGTCACCCCATTTGCCGTGAGTCGACACCCCTCAGCCCGAGGAGGCCCCCGTGCCTGTGAGCGCATTGGACCAGCACCTCCAGGGAGTTTGCCGCCCGTCGGCAACCCCCTCGACCGTCCTGCCCGACCGATCACCCGGTCGGTCCGCCCCGACGAGACCCAGACCGGCCCGCCCGGCGACCGACGGGACGGGGGCGACACGGTGACCACCTTCGGTTACGCGGAACGCCCGGTCGGCCTGACCGGCCAACCGGCCCGCTCCCACGTCAACGAGCGGCCAGCAGCCCGCGCCCCACTCGACGAGCAGCACGGCGGCGTCGTACGCGACGGCGCAGCGCAGCGGACCCGCAGCCGGACACACAACGAGCCGCCGCCGCGGCCCGCGGTGCCCGGTGGAAACGCGAAGCCAGCCGGCGGCCGGGTGGCCGTACCGCCCCGACCCGTCATGCCCGTGCAGGGGCGTCGGATAGGCGACACACCCGCGGTCACCACGGAGCCGGCGGCGGGCGAGACCGCGGTGATCCCGGCGGTGCCGGCCACCACCGCCACCACTCCGACCGGTTTCCCGAGCCGCCCGGACCCGTCCGACCCGGCAACCGAGGTCTGGACACTCATCGAGCGGGCCCAGGCCGGCGAGTCCGAGGCGTTCGGCCTGATCTACGACCGGTACGTCGACACCGTCTTCCGGTTCGTCTACTTCCGGGTCGGCAACCGGCAACTCGCCGAGGACCTCACCTCGGACACCTTCCTGCGCGCGCTCAAGCGGATCGGCAGCTTCACCTGGCAGGGCCGCGACCTCGGCGCCTGGCTGGTGACGATCGCCCGCAACCTCGTCGCGGACCACTTCAAGTCGGGCCGGTACCGGCTGGAGGTCACCACCGGCGACGTGCTCGACGCCGACCGGGAGGACCGTGGCCCGGAGGGCAGCCCGGAGGCGGCGGTGGTGGAGCACATCACCAACGTCGCGCTCCTCACCGCCGTGAAACAGCTCAACCCGGAGCAGCAGGAGTGCATCGTGCTCCGCTTCCTCCAGGGCTTCTCGGTCGCCGAGACGGCCCGCGCGATGGGCAAGAACGAGGGGGCCATCAAAGCCCTCCAGTACCGTGCCGTCCGCGCCCTGGCCCGACTCCTGCCCGACGGCTTCCAGCCGTAGTTTGTTACGGCGGGGCCGACGGGCGTCACCACGTCCGTGCAGCTCAGAGTCGGTCCCGCCCGGTGATGACCATCACTTTCCGTAATTTCGGCTCCGCCCGGCCCGTAACCCGTGCCCGGCCCGCCGCGTTTCTCCGGGTGCGACCGTTGGATGGTCCGGCAAGCCCGGGTCACCGAGGTCCGACCGGCTCGCCGGCGGCACCTCACCTCCGTGGTGTCACTCTGCCGCCCGGTCGCTGGCAACGACGGCGGCCGACCGGCCGTTACCAGCGAGAGGAGGTGCCTGCGGTGGACAACACCCTCTTCTCCCGTCGGCGCGCGGAGCGCTTCGCGCAACTTCTCGACGAGGCCAACGGCGCTCGGCGACACCACGTGCGATCCCGGGTGGACGGTCAACTCGCGCCCCTCGTCGCGGTGGGTCAACGGCTCAGCGTCGACCCCCCGGCTGTCGAGGTGGACCAGGACTTCCGCACCGGCCTGCGCGCGATGCTGCTCGCGACGGCCGAGCGGGAAGGGCTAGGCAGCGCACCGGCGGCGGTCGACGAACCGGCCGCCACCACCGCCCGTGGGCGGCTGCTGCCGGCGGTCACCGCCCGGCGGGCCCGCGCCCGGGGCGCCATCCTGGTCGGCGTCGCCGCCGGGGCCATCGCCGTCTCCGGGATCTCCGCCGCCAGCGAGAACGCGGTGCCCGGCGACGCGCTCTACGGCATGAAGCGGTCGACCGAACGCGCACAACTCGCCCTGGCCAGCTCCGACATCAGCCGAGGCCAGCTCTTCCTGGACTTCGCCCGGACCAGAGTCGGCGAAGCCGCCAAGCTGCGCGGTGACCGGATCGGCTACAGCGCGGTCCTCGACGACATGGACGCCGACAGCCGGCAAGGAGTTCGCCTGCTGACCTCGGCCGCGGTGCAGCGGGCCGAGCCGGGCAGCCTGGACACTCTCAACACCTTCGTGACGAGCCAGCGCCGGGCCGTACGCGGGCTGCTCGACGAGAGCACCCGCGTCGACCGGGAACGCACCCAGCGGTCGCTGCTGCTGCTGGACAGCATCCGCGAACGCTCCGACGACCTGCGCGCGGCGATCGCCTGCGGCCTGCCGGCACCGGCCGCCAGCGACGCCCTCGGCCCGGCGCCGAACACCTGCCCCGGGGCTCGCTGACCTGCGCTTCCCATACCGCATGTCCGACCGGCCGCGCCACAGTTCGCTGTGTGCCCGGCCGGTCAGCCGTCTACGGCGGATACCCTCGCGAGGAGCATCCGTCGTACCGGTGAGGAGGGGAATCGCGTGGCGCGCAGCCGTAAGGTGACGGTCAGCACCGACGCCGAGGGGCACACCGCAGCCTGGGCAGAGACCGACCTGGCCCCGGTTGGCGCAGCCGACCCGAGCGGTGCGGCGTTCTTCGACGTGGACAACACGATGATGCAGGGCGCCTCGATCTACTGGTTCGCCCGTGGGCTCGCCACCCGCAACTACGTGACCACCGCCGACCTGGCCCGATTCGCCTGGCAGCAACTCCGCTTCCGGCTGCTGGCCCGGGAGCACGCCGGTGACATGTCGCTGGCCAAGGAGGCGGCACTGGCCTTCGTCAAGGGTTGGCGGGTCGACGAGGTCGAGCACCTCGCCGAGGAGATCTTCGACGAGATGATGGCCCCCCGGATCTGGGCCGGCACCCACCAGCTCGCCAAGCGTCACCTGGACGCCGGGCAGCGGGTCTGGCTGGTCAGCGCCGCCCCCGTCGAGATCGGCCGGGTGATCGCCGCCCGGCTCGGCCTGACCGGTGCCATCGGCACGGTGGCCGAGGTGGCCGACGGGGCGTACACCGGGCGGTTGGTGGGTGACCTCATGCACGGTCCGGCCAAGGCCGAGGCGGTCACCCAGCTCGCCGCCGTGGAAGGGCTCGACCTGGCCCGCTGCGCCGCCTACAGCGACTCGGCGAACGACCTGCCGCTGCTCCGCTCGGTGGGCCGGGCGGTGGCGGTGAACCCGGACGGCGCGCTGCTGCGGCAGGCCCGCCAGCACGGCTGGGAGGTACGGGACTTCCGCACCGGCCGACGAGCGGTCAAGATCGCCGTACCGTCGACTGCGGCGGCCGGGCTTGTCGCCGGCGCGGTCACCGCCGGCCTGGCCCTACAGCGCCGTCGCCGCGCCGGCTGAGCCGTCGCCGGTGACCGTCGGCCAGCACTTCCTACGGGCCGAACGGGTCCGGTCGTCGCTCCAGCAGCGTGTGCAGGGTCTGCTGGATGGTCTCCCGCACCTGGTCGGCGAGGTTGAAGACGACGAGCGGGTCGTCCGCCGAGTCGGTCAGGTGGGCGGTGGGGATCGGCGGGCAGAACTCGATCAGCCACTTGCTCGGCAGCGGCACCATGCCCAGCGGGCCGAGCAGCGGGAACGTCGGCGTGACCGGGAAGTAGGGCAGCTTGAGCAGCCGCGCCAGGGGCTTGATGTCGGCGAGCATCGGGTAGATCTCCTCGCCGCCGACGATGGCGACGGGAACGATCGGGGTGCCGGTGCGCAGCGCCGCCGAGACGAAGCCGCCCCGCCCGAAACGTTGCAGCTTGTAGCGGTCGGCGTAGAGCTTGCCGATGCCCTTGAAACCCTCCGGGAACACACCGACCAGATCGCCGCCGCCGAGCAGCCGCTCGGCGTCCGGGTTGCAGGCCACCGTGCCGCCGGTCTTACGGGCCAACTCGGAGACCACAGGCATCCGGAACACCAGGTCGGCACCGAGCAGCCGCAGGTAACGGTGAGCGGGGTGCTTGTCGCGCAGCGCCGCCGAGAGGATCAGGGCGTCGAGTGCCACAGTCCCGGAATGGTTGCCGACCACCAGCGCTGGCCCGTCCACGGGGACGTGCTCCAGGCCGCTGACCTCGGTGCGGAACCAGTCCCGGTAGAGCAGCCGCAGCAGCGGATGGAAGACCGCGTCGGTCAACTCCGAGTCGAAGCCGAACTCGTCGACCTCGTAGTCACCCGAGAGCCTCCGGCGCAGGAACGCCAACCCGTTCGCGACCTTGCGGTCCCAATGGTCCCCGGGCCGGTCCGACACGGCCGGCTCGGTGCCGCCGGGCAACCCGGCGTCGACCTCGTCAGCCGGCGTCGCGGTCGGGGCCGGCGTCGGCGCGGCCTGGGCGGCCGGTCGGTGTCCGTTGCGCCGCGCCGGCTCCGCGTCCGGCTCCGGCACCTGCTGGGGTACGTCGAACCGCCCGACCGACTGCGGGTCGCGCCCCTCCTCCGGCCCGTTCATGTCGACCGCTCCCGCACTGCCGAGCGGACCTGCCGGATGCCGTCCAGGACGAGTTGCTCGGCAGCGGCCAACTGGTCCCGGGTGACCACCACCCCACCGTGGTGGGCGCGGATGAAGTCGTCGAACGCCTCGGCGGTCGAGCGGGGCGTGAAGTCGTACTCCTGCTCGAGCCGGCTGGTGTCGACCACCCGGCCGTGCACGAAGAGGTCGACCTGGTCCAGGCCGTAGCGGCCGAAGCCCATCGTGCGGGCCAGCGCGGCGGCCCCGGAGAGACCCGGCTCCAGCACCGGCACGGCCACCCGGCCGGCGCGGCGGATCGCCTGGGACAACGACAGCACCCCGGGGCCGGCGACGTTGTACGTGCCCGGATGGTCCTCCACGATCGACAGGTGCAGCACCTCCAGCGCGTCGTCGAAGTGCAGGAACTGCAGTCGGGGGTCACGACCGAAGACGGTCGGCACGAACGGCTGCGAGAAGTAGCGGGTCAACGTCGTGTCGGCGGTCGAGCCGATGAACGGGGCGAAGCGCAGCACCGTGGCGGTGACGTCGGACCGGCGGCGGCGGAACCCGCGGACGTACCCCTCGAGGTCGAGGATGTCGCGGCCGAAACCGCCGCGCGGCACCTCCCGGGGCTCGGTCTCCTCGGTGAAGACCGCAGGATCCCGGAACGACACCCCGTACGCGGCGGTCGACGAGCGGACCACGAGCTTGCGCAGCCGGGGGGCCCGCTGGCAGGCGGCGAGCATCTGCATGCTGCCGATCACGTTCTGGTCCTTCATCGCGGACCGGCCACCGTGCTGCGGGTCGGGTGAGGTGACGAGCGCGAGGTGCACCACGGCGTCGACGTCCAGGTCGGCGAGGAGCCCACCGAGCGAACCGCTGTCGACGCGGATCCGTTCGACCCGGTCCAGCAGGTCGGTGAACTCGGTGCCGGAGTCCGGTGCGTCGACCCCGATGACCCGTTCGATGCGTGGGTCGGCGGCCAGTCGGGCCGCCACGTGAGCACCCAGGTAACGGCCGACCCCGGTCACGACGACGACCCCCGGAGCACCTGAGGTGCCACCGGGGGTCATCTGACGCACCTACCCCGGCAGGACGGACCGAGCCGGGACGACCACGGCCTGATCACCTGAGCCTCCGGAGATCGACAGTAAGGCCAGTGACGCCGAACGCCGGGCCATCGGATGGGCTGGGGGCGCTTCGGCGCAACACGCGCCGCCAGCCTGTCCGTCGGGCCCGGCAGCGATCACTTGCCGAGACGGCGACGCTGGACGCGGGTCTTGCGCAGCAGCTTGCGGTGCTTCTTCTTAGCCATGCGCTTACGGCGCTTCTTGACCACCGAGCCCATACGACAGCCTTTCGATACAACGTGCGGGGCGGACCGGATGACACCACGCAGGTGGCGACGGCGACCGCTTGCGGACAACGGACCGGACCAGTCTGGGCGGCGGGGCGCACCGGCGGGGTCTCGGTCGGGCTCCAGGGTAGCCGGAGGGCGTCAGCCGGACCAACGCGCCCCCGTCGCAGCCGCCTTTGGCGCGCGACCGCGGGGCTCGCGAGGTAACTCCCTACGTCCACCGATGCCGGTCAGCCGGGGATCGGCGGACAGGGCGGTGGCTCAGGCGGTCTCCTGAAAGGCACCCCGGAGATATTCGTGCACCGCGTGCTCGGGCACCCGGAACGACCGGCCGACCCGGACGGCGGTGAGCTCACCGCTGTGCACCAGGCGATAGACGGTCATCTTCGACACCCGCATGACCGTCGCCACCTCCGCGACGGTCAGGAACTTGACCTCCGACAGCCGCCCGTCGGACTGTGACCCGGCCATGGCTCACCGACCCATCCCATGCCCGGCGCGTGCCAACCCGACGGATGCTCCGGGCCGGGCCAGCGACGCGCGTGTTACCAGTACGGTAGCGGGGCGGTTGTGACCGGCGCGATCCCTTCCTGCAACTGATCATGTTTCGGTGGCCGGTTCACCCGGTCCACGCTCCCGATATCGGCCCGTCCGCGCCCGCCGTCCGGTTGTGCCGCCACTGCTCATTCGGTGCGCAGCGCGACCACCGGGTCGAGACGGCCGGCGCGCTGCGCGGGAACCACCCCGAAGACGATGCCCACCACCGCCGACACGCCGAAGGCGAGCGCCAACGACCACCAGGTGATCGCCGCCGGGATTGGCGACAGCGCGTCGACGAGCAGGGCCGTTCCCACCCCCAGCGCCATCCCGGTGAGCCCACCGATAGTGGTGAGCAGCACCGCCTCCAGCAGGAACTGCACACCGATGTCGCGGGGACGGGCGCCGACGGCCTTGCGCAGCCCGATCTCCCGGGTCCGCTCCCGGACGCTGACGAGCATGATGTTGGAGACGCCGACCCCGCCGACGAGCAGCGAGATGCCGGCGATGGCCGCCAGCACCCCGGTGAGCACACCCAGGATGTCGCCGAGCACACCGAGGATCTGCTGCTGGGTGACAGCACTGAACTCGGTGTCCGGGTGGCGGCGGTTCAGCTCGGCGACGATCCGTTCGCCCAGCTCGTCGATCCGTTCCCGGTCCGGGGCCTTCACCGCGATGCCGTCGACCCGCTGGGTGCCCCAGAGCCGCTGCGCGGCGGTCACCGGCACGTGCACCTCGTCGTCCCGGTCGACGCCGAGGCTCTGCCCGAGCGGCGCGAAGACGCCGATCACCCGGAACCGCACCCCGGCCAGCGCCACCTGCTGACCGAGCGGGTCCCGGTCGGGGAAGAGCGCACGGGCCACCGAGTCGCCGAGCACCGCCACCCGTCGGCTGGTGTCCACGTCGGTGCCGGTGAGATAGCGTCCCCGTGCCAGCGACCGGGTGAAGACCGCCGGGGTCGTCTCCAGGACGCCCTGCACGGTGGTGAAGTCCGAACGGGCCCCGGCCCGCGCGGTCGCCCCGGAGGCGACGGTGACCGCCACCCGATCGGGGTCACCGACGACCCGGGTGACGGCGTCCACGTCCTTGAGGGTCAACGGCGAGACGACAGGTGCGTTGCCCACCTCGATCCGGCCGGGGACGACGAGCAGCAGGTTGGAGCCGAGGCCCTCGACCTGTTGCTCGACCTTCTGCTTGGTGCCGGTGCCGATGGCCACCAGCAGAACCACCGAGGCCACCCCGATGATCACCCCGAGCATGGTCAGCGCGCTGCGCAGCCGGTTCGCCCGCAGGGCGTCGAGCGCCACCCGCCACGCCTCGGCGACTCTCACGCCGTACCCCCGAAGTGCTCGGCTGCGCGGTCACCCGCAGCCGCGTCGCGCGCGTCGCGCGGTTCGGCGTCGCGCGGTTCGGCGTCGCCCGGTTCGGCGTCGCCCGGTTCGGCGTCGCCCGGTTCGGTCTTGTGCGGAAGGCGCCCGGTGGCTCCGGCGGCGCCACCGGAGCCACCGGACGGGTGCCCCGGGCCGCTTCCGGACGCGGACCGGGGCTCCGCGCTGGGAGCGGGGACCAGTGTCGCAGGTCGACCGTGATCAGCGGACGGCGGTCGATCATGGCCGGAGTTCGAGTCGGCGCTGTCCGCGGTAGGGCGTGCGGTCGCGGCGCTGTCCGCCACGACAACGCCGTCGCGCATGGTGATCCGACGCTGGGCGCGGGCCGCCACCTCCTGGTCATGGGTGACCATCACCAGCGCCACCCCGGACTCCGCGTTCAACTGTTCCAACAGCTCCAGCACCGCGGCGCCGGTGACGCTGTCCAGGTTGCCTGTGGGTTCGTCGGCCAGCAGCACCGTCGGCTCGGTGACGAGCGCGCGGGCGATCGCCACCCGCTGCTGCTCGCCGCCGGACATCTGGTTGGGCCGGTGGTCCAGCCGGTGCCCGAGGCCGACCCGGCCCAGCATCGCCGCCGCCCGCTCCCGCCGCTGCCGGGCCGACACCCCCCGATAGACAAGGGGCAACGCCACGTTCTCCACTGCCGAGGTACGCGGCAGCAGGTGGAAGGCCTGGAAGACGAAGCCGATCGTCTCGTTGCGCAACGTCGCCATCTCCGGTGGGGCGAGGGCGTTGACGTCCCGCCCGCCGATCACCAGTCTGCCGCCCGTCGGCCGGTCCAGCCCGCCGAGGAGGTGCATGAGGGTGGACTTGCCCGACCCGGACGGCCCGACCAGGGCCACGTAGTCACCCGGCTGCACGGTCAACGACACCCCGCGCAGTGCCTGCACCGACACCCCGTCGAGCTGGTACGTCCGGGACACGTCCACCGCCTCGATCGCCGGGACCCGCTCCCCGTGCGGCCGTTGGCCGGGCGGATCCGCGACGGCGGGTCCGGTCACCGGACCTCCTGGCCCTCGCGGACCTGGTCGGCCCCGCGCACCACGATCCGGTCGCCGGGCTGCACGCCGTCGACGATCTGCACCAGGTCGGCCCCCTGGACGCCAACTGTCACCGACGCCCGGTCCGCCTTACCGTCGCGGACCACCCAGACCGCGTCCCGGCCGTCGGCGGAGAACACCGCCGAGGCGGGGACGGTCACCGCGTCGACAGCCTCGCGTACGCGAAGGCGCACGATCGCGTTCATGCCGGGGCGGGGCGCCGGGGCCGGCTCGTCCTCGGCCAGCTTCCCGGCACCGAGCGCCAGGCGTACCCGATAGGTGACCCCGCCCTGAGCGGAGTTGGTGGGGAGCACGTCGACCGACCGGACGATGGCGTCGTAGCTGGCACCGGTGACGGCATCCAACTCGACGGTGGCCCGCACGCCGGCCTTGACCAGCAGCACGTCGGTCTCGTCCACCTCGGCGAGCAGACCCAACTGCCCGGTGTCCACCACGGTCAGCACCGGCGCTCCGGCGGTGACCAGCCCGCCGACCGCGACCGCGTCGTCCACCCCGGCTGGCGGACCACCCTGGCTGGGGGCCAGCACGGACGGGTCGAGGCCGGCCCCGCCGGCCTGCTCCAACAGGCCAGCCAGACCGGCGTTCGCCCCGCCGCCGGCCCGGGTGCCACCCGGCTGCACCACCCCGGCGATCGGAGCGCGCAGGGTCAGCGCGTCGACAGTCGCCTTCGCCAGGTCGTACGCCTGCTGGGCCTGAAGCCGTTGCGCCGCGGAGAGCGCGCCGACGGCGGAACTCAACCCGTTGATCCCCCGCTGCACCGCGCGTACCGCCTGGTCGGCGCTGCGCGCGGCGGCGGTGTACTGCTTCTGCGCCGACGTCACCTGGGTCAACAGCGCGTCCCGCAACTGCGGGTCGGCGATCTTGTCAGCGGCCTTACGGGCGGCGTCGAACGCCTCGTCGGCGGCCTTGTCGGTGCCGCGCCGGCTGCTGGTCAGGTTGCCCGCTCCGACGCCCCGACCGGCGCGCTTTGCGGCGGACAGCGCCTCCTTGGCCTGCCGGAGACGCTGCTGCGCGCTCGGCGAGTCGACAATGGCGAGCACCTGCCCGCGCTTCACCCGCTGTCCAGGCTGGACACGCAGGCTCTTCAGGGTGCCGTCGGCGGGGGCGGTGAGGGTGGCGGCGGCGCGGGCTGTCACCGTGGCCGGGGCGTCGATCACCTCGGTGACCGGGTTACGGGCGGCCGACGCCAGGGCGAGGTCGGGGCCTTCGTCGCCGCAGGACGCGGCGGTGGTGGCGGTGAGGACGACGACGGCGGTCAGGGCGACGAGCAGGCGGGGCCGCGTGGCGCTTGCGGGCCGTGGTGATCGAGGACGGCGCACCCCATCGATGGTACGTGTGTTGATAGAGCGATGAGCCGTTGCCATGCGGGGCGTAGGTGCGGCTCCACCGCTCGGCTTCGGCCATCGCCGCGCATCGACCCATATCCTAGATAATTGACTTCGGCGGGCGACGAACCGCTCCCGCCGCCCGTCGCCCGCCGAAGTCCTATGTCATCGTCCCGACAATCAGGACGTCTACCAATTGTGACCACCGGCAAGGTGTCCGCCTGATGTCACAAACCTTCGGATACCAAACTGTGAAGCTCCGCCGCGGTGGACCGCACTATTTCGTCATTATCGACAGAAAGCTTCTCCACCACTCGCTTGAGGGCTTCAGATTTCTCAAGGCTTAAGCTTGCAGCGTACATCGCACCGTTCAAAGAGCTGTAAAGATGATCGATATGATTTGTCATTCCTTTCTGCTCCCGAGCTTCAGCCCACCCACGAGCAAACATCCGCCACGAAATGAAGTCACCGCGATTTAGTAAGGCATCTGCCGTGGCAACGGTGACAGCGGTGTCTTTCGTGTCCAGCAGCAACCGCAGAACGACCGCGTCTGCGACCGGCCCACCCAGGTGCGCCACAAGCTCTCGGCCTGCCCTCGCGCGATCCTGCCAGCTCTGCGAGCCGGCCAACCGGATTAATTCCTCAAAATCGACCACGACCGCCACTTTCACATTGACGAGGAATCGCCATGTAGAGATCAACGAATGATGGTGAATAACCCATCAGCAGTTCTCAGAAACCACAGGGCGGCCCGCCTGCAGGACCCACGCCGGAATGAGCCTCTCCTGTCTCCTGCACGAAGGCTACTCCCTTAGGGTTGACGTTTTCTTGATAGGGCTGCCAGTGAGGCGTTTCGACACCCTTGTGCGCAGCACCGAAGAGATCGGTTCGATATTTCAGGTTGCCTTTGCTATCGTATACGCCCCAATCGACGATGGCGCCGCCAGCACCACGTCGATAAAGAATTCCGTCCGACGGGCCGCCACTCGTTGGCACGCGACCTCGCGTCCATTCGCTCGAATTTCCCCAGGGATTAGACCCGTTGGAGTTATGAACCAGAATTGCAGTCTGGCCCACCAGAACATAGTACGTGTGCAGGCCGTCAACAGTAAGGTTGTAGGCATCATCCTGCTGAACAGTGTTCGGGCGGATGCCCAGGACGAGTCGGGTGCGGCCGTCGGCTGACAACA
Organism: Micromonospora sp. NPDC003944; assembly: GCF_053605225.1. Taxonomy (NCBI): domain Bacteria; kingdom Bacillati; phylum Actinomycetota; class Actinomycetes; order Micromonosporales; family Micromonosporaceae; genus Micromonospora; species Micromonospora sp. NPDC003944. Next base: position 11,319 of record NZ_JBSGIV010000029.1, on the reverse strand, counting down.
CCAGATCGCCTGGATCAAACTCATCAGCTCGCTGCCACTGCCGATCAGTCTGATTCCAGAACGGGTGATCCTCGGTAGTCCTAACGGCAGATCCGAAGAGCTGCAGATCAACGAGATCGTCGGCGTGGACCCACACGTGTGTAACAACTCGTGGACCCTGCTCACCCACCTCCGGATCCGAGGCCATAACCTCGTCTCCAATTTCAATATCCTTAAGGCGCTTGGTGGATCCGTCCGCCATCAGAACCTCGGTGTCACCACTGAAGCTCTTACAACCACAATTGCACCCCTTCCCACCCTTGCCGCCCTTGGGCGTCTTGATGGAGAAGAGACGATCGTCGTCGGGCATATTCGCGAGAATCCACTCGGCACTGCGGAAGAACAGGTCTTCCTCCCAGTCACCGCATACTCCCTTGGAGCGCAACTCCGCACATACGAGCATCGCGAGTTGGCGGGTGTCCTGCTCCATTAGGAAGTCGTTGCCGTCCCGACCCATCGTGCGATACCAAGCTGCACGCTCGTTGTTCCATCGGCGCATGAATTCTTCGAACCGAACGGATTCCGGCACCACAATGCCGTAGCCCAGGCTGCGCGGGTTATCGACCTTCCCCGACTTGGTACTCGACTTACCGTTCGCTTTACCCCAGTCGGTGTTCGCCTTGGTGCCGCAGCCGCCCGGGCAGCCGCCGGCACCACGACCGTCCCCCTCCTTGAGGGGACGCGGGTCGTAACCGCGGCAGTCGAACTCCAGGCAGTCGGCAGGGATCAGACCGTCCGGGTCACTCATCGTGACCGGGGAGTTGTTGGCGTAGGAGTAGCCGTTCCACTGCTGCGGATCGGCCAGGTCCTGCAACGGATCGACCGACACGAATCGCCCGATCGTCGGGTCGTAGTTCCGGGCGCTGACCTGAGTGAGGCCAGTGTTCGTGTTCAACGGTTGGTTAAGGAAGCCACGGTTGTCCGGTGCGGTGACGGTGGAGCCGCGGGGCGCGCCGTACGGGGTGTACTGCCGCCACGTCGGCACCTGGGCCGTGTTGTTCAGGTAGAGGTTCGGCGTGCCCTGGTGGTCCGGGATGATGAACCCATAGGCGGTGCCACTGCCCGTGCGATAGGCCATCGCGCCGCTGGGCAGCGGGTAGTAGCGGGTGCCGCTCAACGCCTGGGTGCTGGTGTTGAGGGTGATCTGCTGACCGGGCAGGTAGAGGGTGGTCAGCCCCGGGTCCTTCTGGATCAGCAGGTTGCCGTCGGCGTCGTAGAGGAACGAGCTGTTACCACCCGTGCCGCCGGTCACCGACGCCAGCTCACCGGCATCGTCCCAGTTCAGGGTCTGGGTGCCCTGCCCGGCCTTGCGGGTGGTCATGTTGCCCGCGTCGTCGTAGGCGTACGAGGTGCTGCCGGTGAGTCCGCCGGAGGTGGCGGTGCTCGTCAACGTGTGCGGCTGGCCCTTTGCGTTGCCGTCGTACGCGTAGTTGGTGGTGGTGTCGGTCCCGCCTGACGTCGAGTACTGGGTCTGGCTCTTCCGGTTGCCGAGCGAGTCGACGGTCCACTCGGTCCAGTAGGCGCTGGTGGCACCGATACCACTGCCGACCATGGCGCGGTTACCCAAGGTGGGGGTGACCGCGCAGGCGTCGGTTGCCGTCCATGCCTTGGTGAGCCGCCGCAGCGAGTCGTACCGGTAACACTGCGTCTCTGACGCGGTGCTCGGGTCGGAGCGGGTGTCGACGGTCTTGGTGATGTTGCCGTACAGGTCGTACTCGTAGTCCCGCTTGCCAACGTCCGTGGTGGTGGTCGTCGTCTTGGTGACGACTTGCTGCTTGGGTCGCCCGTTGTGGTCGTCGTAGACGTTGACGATCGAGGCCCCGCTGTTCGCAAGGCCCACGAGGTTACGGGTGACCCGCCCCCAAGCGTCGTAGTCGACGGACGCGCTGTAGCCGGCGAGCCCACCGACGACCGTCGGCAGGTCCAGAATCCCGCTGTAGCTCCGAACTACTGTCTCGCTGGGCAGGTTTCCCCTGGCGGGATAGGTGTCGGTAGAGGGAAGCCCGGTCGTCGTCGAATAGGTGTGCCCGAACGCGTACGTGTTGCCGAGTGCCCCCTCGACGGCGGGGATGGTGATCGTCTCGCCCTTCGAATTGCCGAAGGAGTCGAAGTTGGTCCATTGAGTGCTGTATTCGGCGCCGTTACGGAAGGCGGTCGCAGTGGTGAGCTTGCCGATCGGGTTCGTGATCGACGCGGCGCTGTTGTCGTTGTCGTAGACCCAGGTGGCCAACTTGTTGCTCGTCGACTGCGCGGAGGTCAGCGCGGCGAAGCTCGCCGTGCGACGGTTGATCTTGTCAAAGGTGTACGAGACGGTCTTGCCGCGGCCGTCGGTCGACTCGATGACGTTGCCGGCGCCGTCGTAGCGGATGGTGCTGGTGCCGGCATCCGGGTCGTCCTTGCTGATCACCTGCCCGAGCAGGTTGAAGGTGCTGGTCCAGGGGTTGCCGGCGGTGTCGGTCACGGTCGACTGGTTGCCATGCTCGTCGTAGCCGTAGCTGCTGTCCACTGAGGTGCCGCCGGTGAGCCGGTACACGCCGGTGAACGGGTTCGACGGGGAGACCAGCGTAGGCGCAGCGGTGAACTGGAGCTGCTTTTCCAGCCGGCCCATCGGGTCGTTGACCGTGGCGGTGACGGTGCCACCCGTCGGCGGGATGACCGTCGTGCGGTCACCGTTGTACACCGTCCTGGTCGACGACTTGACCACGCCGTCGCGGGCGCTCTCGGCGAAGATGACCCGGCCGAGCCCGTCGTAGGTGTTGAAGGTCTGGTTCAGGGCCTTCTTCAGCAGCGAGTCGGCATAGACCGGAGTCGTGTCCGGCGTGCTGGCGGCGTCCCACCAGCCGTTGTAGGTCGCCCGCACCCAACCCCTGCTGTCGTAGAACGAGTCGGCGACCATCCGACCGCCCGAGTTGGTGTCCGACTGGGTCTGCCGCACCCGGTACTGGGCGTCGTAGATGGTGGTAGTCGTCGCGTACGCGTTGTTGAGGTTCAGCGTCTCGGTTGTCGTCGCGGTTGGCCCGCTCTTGGAAATCGTGTAGCTGTGCTTCACGTTCGGCAGAGCGCTCGTGGGCCTGGACGCCAGCCAGACCGCCTTGAGCCGACCGAGTGCGTCGTACTGCGATCGAGTGGCCACGTCGTTGGCATCGGTGCTGATCGTGGGGAGGTTGCGCAGCGTCGTCATGGTCGTCGAGGTGGCGTGACCCTCGGCGTTCGTCAGTTTCATGCCGGTGGTCAGGCCGGCGGCGTTGTCGGTGTAGCTGGTGGTGGCCTTGTGGTCGTTGCCGTCCCAGCTGCCGGTGACCCGGCCGTACGCGTCGAACTCAGCCTTGTCGGTGGTCTGGTAGACGTACCCGCCGGAGGCCCAGTCGGACGCCTTGCGGACCATGGTGACGTTGCCCCGGCTCGGGGCGGCCTGCGGGAACGTGGTCGAGAACTGCGTGTCGTCGTAGTAGGTCCGGACGTGCGAGACGACCTGTGCGGGACGGTTGACGGTGGTCGGGGCGGTCAGCGTGTTGGTGCTGCCCGGCACCGAGGTCGGCGAGCCGGCGCGGAAGCCCGCGCAGGCCACTGAGACGGTCTCGACCTGGCTGGTTAGGCCGACCAGATTGAGATCACTGTTGGCCGGGGCGTACGTCGTGCTCGTGCACCTGTCGTAGGCGGGGTTCGCCGGCACGGTGTGGTCGTACGAGTGTTGCAGCAGGCCGAAGGTCGCCGAGCTGGTCGAGTCGTCGTACGACATGTCCGTCTGGCTGTATCGCCAGGTGGTGCTCGACCCGGAGGTGACCGCCTGCCGTCGCCAGGTCTGCACCGGCGCGCTGAACGTCGCACTCAGCGCCGGAAGTCCCGTTCGGCTCCGGGTCGCGGTCGCGCCCGACACCCAGTACGAGGTGACGGTCGAGTTGTCGATCGGACCGCCGTCTCCCAGGTACGAGGTGGTCTCCAAGGCACGCCCGGCAAGCTGGTCGACATCCTCGTGGATGCCGCCGGCGCTGTCGGTGACGTTCACGACCGTGGTGTTGTTGTTCTTGCTCATGCCACGGTAGTAGGTGGTCTCACCCAGGGTGCGGGGGTCGTTCACACCGTCACCGTTGCGGACCTGGACCTTGCCCCAGCCGCGGAACTGGCCATAGGTGCGGTACTTGGCCTTGACCACCTCGTTGTCGTCGAAGTGCCATGCCGCACCGCCGACATACTGGTAACTGGTGGAGGTGGCCGGGGCGCCCCCGGTGGGGTCGGTCGCGGTGACCCGGGTGACCGCGTACTTGTGGAACCAGTCGCGGATCTGGTCCGACAGACCCTCCGGCGTCCAGTAGACGGGGTAGCACGACAAGGTGTTGGATGCCGGACTGACCGTCACCGGTGCGGTGCAGGGCTGCGGCAGCTCGTAGCTGGGCGAGATGACCGAGCCGGTCTCGGTGGTGATCGTCGCGATGCGCTGCCGGTAGAACGACGGGTAGCCGCTCGTGATGTCCACCCGGTTGGGCAGCTTGATGCCCGTGAACGACACCGACGGCAGGGCGATGGCGCTGGCCGAGCCGCCGGAGGTGGTGTCGTGCCCAGTACGGGTGATCGACGACAGCCACAGCGTCGGCGCCGTGCCGTCCCCGGTCGCCGGCATCGTGTGGGCAAGCGCGTAGGAGTCGACCTTCCGGTACGGCGGGGTGAGGCTCGCGTCGTACTGCTGGGTCTCGATGGACGTCAGCCGAACCGTGGAGAAGAACGAAGGACTCCACGCCTTGCAGTCCGTGCCCGAGTTGCAGACCAGGTCGAACGGCACGTCCGGCCAGTTGGCCTTGTTCGCCTCGTTCAGCGGCTTGCAGGTGCCGGAGAGGCAGCGGTCGTCGGTGTTGAAGACCACCTGGTTGGGGACGATGCCGTACGCGCCGTTGTCGCGGAAGCCGTAGTCGATCCGGGCGAGGTTGCTGTCCCGGATGTACGACACGTCGGTGGCGCCCTCGTTGCGGCCGTAGTAGTTGGTGGCCTGGTTGTAGTAGTAGGCCATGGCGTTGCCGTGGACGTCCTTGACATAGTCGAGGTTCCACCGGTACGCCATGGTGCAGACCGACGAGTTGAAGCCGGCCGCGTTGTAGCAGGGGTCTCCCGAGTGCGCCGAGTAGACCGGGACGTGGTCGACCGACTTGGTCTCCGGGTTGTTGGTCGTCCAACCCGGGAGCCGGTTACGGCCGAACTCGTAGACGGTGCCGTCCCGTTCGGTCACCCGCCAGTAGTCGGTGTCCTTCGTTCCGCTGCCGTTGCCCGAGTTCATGACCCGGGTGACCACCGCGCCCGTGTCGTTCTGCGCTTTCCAGATCTTTCTGGTGGAGTCCCAGATCAGCGAGCTGGACGATCCGTTGAGAGCGATGGTGAGGATCGGGCCCGCGTAGCAGCGGTCGTTCGTCTTCACGGGGGACGGGCTGCCACCCGGGTCGTCCGCGCAGGAGACGAAGGTCTGCTCGACGTACGACTTCGGTGTGGTCCACCCCTCGCCCACCCACGAAGCCTGCGCGTTGGTCGCGACGGTCTGGCCGTCGACACCACCGGAGTTGTAGGAAAGGGCCAACTGCGGCACGAGCTTCGACCGGGTCGACGGCACCGTCATCGGGTACGAGTAGGTGAAGGAGCCGGTGCTACCACCCGCAGTCCATGATCCGGACGGCTTCAGGTCGGTCGCCGCATAGGTGCCGCCCCTGCCGCCCTCGTCGCCGGCACCCGCCACGGCGGCGAGAACCATCGCCGAATCGGCGGACCGGCTGTCGGCGGTGGCGGTCGTCAGCGGCACTTCCGCCGAGACCGAGTTGCTTGCCGGGTCGTTGGTCGAGGCCAACGGGGTCGGCGTCTGGCACGCGGCGATCGCCGGTGTGGTGAGAGCGCACGCGGGCATCCGCACGAGCCGCAGCCGAGAGCCGTAGTTGCCGCCATACGCCTCAGCGAACTCCGCGTAGTCGACGCCAATTCGCATCACACCGCTGGCCGAACCGCTCGTCGTCGGCGTCACCGAGAGCAGCACGCCGTCCACGCCGGCAGCCTCGGTGGCGGCACGGTCCGCGACTCGGACCTGCATCTTCTGCGGACCGGCGTAGCGACCGCCCCTGGCGACCGGCGCCACCCAGACGGGGGTACCCGACGCGCGCGTCTTGGCCGCCGCCGCAGTGCGGGCCGCAGATGCCGGTGCCGTCACCTGGACCGCCGTCGAGGCAGCCTTCGGCCATGCCGTCCGCGTCGGTCGATAGGTCGACTTGGCCTGGTCGGGTGGAGTCACAAAGTTCGTGGGCAGCGGCTTGACTCCGGTCACCGATCGTCCGGGTGACATGGGCGGGAGCTTGGACAGCCCGCCGTCCTCTGGCTTTGCCGCCGCGGGCGTACCGGTCAACAAGCTGGCAACCATCGACGTCGTCACCGCCAGCACCATCAGCCGTTTGCGGCGTGTAAGTAGGCGTAATCCCCCGTGCCCGGCCATTTCACCCTCACCTCTGCGAGATCATCAGAAATCCACGCAGGGTGTCTCGTCGCGCACCCCCGTGGCGCGAACAATGTTTCATGCCGGCTTCCCCCAAAGGTAACGGTGCGATAACAAGTGACCACGGTCGCAGCGGCAAATCCGCTGCAGTGAGTCCGAAAGGGACGACTCCGTGTGACGTGCTCCGTTTCACGGACGCCGCCGGTACTGGTTCACTGTGGCCGCCCAACGGACGTGCTCCGCGTCCGCCGGCTTGACTACACGGGGGAGATACCTCTTCATGCCCAAAATCGGTCCTCAATCGGGGACATCGACAACCAGACGCACGCTCGCCGGGGGTGTCGTCGCAAGCCTCTTCCTGGCCACTTCGGCCACACTCCTGCCCGGCATCCCGGCTGCTGCGGCGCCCAGCAAGCCCTCACCGAAGCCGGCCGACCCGCCACTCAGCGTCGAACGGGCGATGGTCGAGGCGAAGCGGACTGGTAAGCCGGTCGAGGCAGTCGGCGCCCGTACGTCGACCACGACGTTCACCGCCCGCCCAGACGGGATGATGGAGCTGACGGAGTCGGCAGTACCCACCCGCACCAGGGTGAACGGCGTCTGGAAGAACCTGGACCCGACACTGGTCCGAAAAGCCGATGGCAGCATCACGGCGGCTGTCACCACCAACCCGATCCGCGTCTCCTCCGGTGGCGGTGGACCACTCGCCGAAATGACCAGCGGCGACCACGCACTGTCGGTAACCGCCCCGCTGACTCTGCCGGCACCGACCCTGTCCGGGCCAACCGCCACCTACGCCGAGGTGCTGCCCGGGGTCGACCTGACCGTCCGGGTCGACACCGAGGGTTCCTTCTCGCATGTCTTCGTGGTCAAGAACCGGCAGGCTGCGGCCAATCCACGTCTGGCGGCCCTCGACCTCGCCACCGCCACGAAGGGCGTCGAGCTGACAGCCGATTCTGCCGGCAACATCACCGGGCGCGATCGTGGCGGCCGGACGGTACTCACCGCGCCCGCCCCCACGATGTGGGATTCCGCAAGCGGCGCGAGCGCAAGAGCTGGAACGACCGAACGAGGAGCGGCTTCCACCCCTGGCGGACCCGGCCGTGGGGCGCGAACGGCCCCGATCGCGGTCAAGATCGGTGCCGGAAAGCTGCGGCTCACCCCCGACCGGGCGCTGCTGAACGACCCGGCGGCGGTGTACCCCCTCTACATCGACCCCACCTTCAACTGGACGCCAGTCGGCCCCAGAATGAGCGGTTGGGCCTCGATCTCCTACCAGCACCAGTCGACGAACTACTGGAAGAACACTCCGGACCCCGCCGGCCGGATGCAGGTGGGCAACTCGGGAAGCCAGCGGTCGAACACTCTGATCAACTTTCCCGTCCCGTTTGCCACCCTGGCCGGCGCCCAGATCAAAGATGCCATCTTCAAGATCACAAACACCAGATCCTGGAACTGCGACGACAAGACGGTAAACATCTACGGCCCAGGCACCACCTTGAGCTCCAGCAATGCCAACTGGGATGACTGGGAGGGGGTGAGCAAGGGCAGCGCCATCGCCAGCAAGAGCTTCGCCTACGGCTACAGCGGCTGTGACGCCGCTGGCGTCTCCTTCGACATCACCAACCAGATCAAGGCTGACGTCACGGCCAAGAAGTCGACCCGCACCCTGTGGATGGTCGCCGCCAACGAGGCCAGCGACACCAAGAGCTGGAAGGAGTTCCTGGAGACGAGCCCGACGCTGACCATTCAATACAACCATCCACCCGCAGCACCGACCGGACTCAGCACCTCTCCCGCGACAGCGTGCACCGCGGCAAGCCCCACAGTGGTCGGCGATACCGCGGTTTCTCTCTATGCACCAGTCTCCGACCCCAACAAGGGCACCCTCGGCGTGAGTTTCAGCCTTTCCAAAGCGAACGCCGACGGAACGCAAACCTTCATCGACTCGACCGACCCCAATTCATTGACCTACTCGTCCGGCACCACGGCGGTATGGGTTGTGCCCAGGTCCACGCTCGCCAAAGCATCCGGGGTGGTGGACGGCGTGAGCTCTGGAACCGCGACGACATTCGCCTGGAAGGTTCAGACGACAGATTTCCAAACGTCGAGCAACTGGTCGGTCACCTGCCGCTTCACCTTCGACGCCACCCGCGCCGGACCACCGGTAATCGCAGATCTTCAGGCGCCGGCAACGATCGGGCAGCCGATCACCATCTCGGTCAAGCCGCCGATCAGCGGGACCAGACCCACCAATTACGTCTACCAGTTGAATGCAGCGCCCCCGCAGAGCAGGACACCCGACGCAAACGGCAATGTCAGCTTCGAGGTAACCCCTAACCGGTTCACCAACACGATCTCGGTGACCAGCGTGACCGCGGGGGGTAGAAACTTCGGCGAGACCGCGATCCTGCCCTTCAATGCCAACCCCTCACCCGAAGTGGCAGCGGACGGCGACCTGACCGGCGACGGCCGAACCGACCTTCTCTCCGTCGGCTCGGTGAACAACCTGAAGGCGGGTCTCTGGCTGGCAAAAAACAACGGCTCGGCCGGGGTCAACCCGGGCATCAGCAACATGGGCGTGCGAGGAAACGGGGTCACCGGGGAGAACTCTCCGACCGACTTCGACGGCGCTCAGGTCATCACGGGTCGATTCACCGGCGGCAACCTTCAGGACGTGCTGATCTACTACCCGACCGGCAACAACGCCGGCGGTGGCGGGATCCTCGCCGGCAACGGTGATGGCTCGGCCTTAATGCCGGAGCGCGGCGGCGTCCAGACCAGCCTCATGGCCGGCAACCTGCTCGACGAATACGGCCGATCGCCGATCCAACTGGCGAACGCCGGTGAGGCGCGGGGGCCCGGCTCCGGCTTCCCCGACCTGATCGGCACCAGCGGGGATGCCACGAACGGCTACCAACTCACCTACTACCCAAGCTTCCCGGGGACCAGCCTGTTCTTCGGGGCAACCTCGACCGGGGCACTGACCCCGACGGGTGGCGCCGACTGGAACAACTGGACGATCAGCACCGCGCAGACGAGTACGGGCGCTGCGATGTTCCTCTGGAACCGGACCACCGGCGCGCTGCACCTCTGGTCAAACCTCGCCTACAACCAGGACACCGGACAGCTCAGCTACACCGCCCGCGCCTTGGCCGCCAGCGGCTGGAACACCGGTACCGCGCTCAGCCTGCGTGCCGGAGACATCAATGGCGACGGCACCCCCGACCTCTGGACCGTCGGCGCCGGTGCGGTCACCACCGGTTGGCTGGTCACCAATCTCCAAGCCGGCAGCGCCACCATCACCGCCCAGCCAAGGCAGACGCTTGTCACCTCCGACCACACCTGGCAGTTCGACGACAAGTCGGTGTCCGAGGACAACAGCACCGTCAGCACTGCCATCGACATCTCGGGCGGCAAGGCGCTTGGAGTCGAGGTGACCGATCCTTCGGTGGAAAAGCCGGGAACGAGTGCGAGTTGGCGCACCGGTGAGCTCTTCCCAAAGGTCGTCGTACTCAACACCGATGCGACCGCGACCCAGGTCAACTTCATCAACAAGACCGCGCTCACCAATGCAGAGCGGCTGATCGACACGAGCAAGTCGTTCAGCATCTCGGTCTGGGCCAAGCCCACAGCCGCCGGTGGTGTCATCGCCAGCGAGGACGGCGCGAACGCGTCGCGCTTCCTGCTCTGGAACAACGCGGATGACAACACCTGGCGGTTCGCTCTCGGCAACACCGACAGCAGTTGGTCGTACACCCAGGTGATAGCGCCCGCCGGTACGGCGCTGGGGGTATGGACGCACCTGGTCGGTACCTACAACGCCGAGACCCGGACGATCTCGCTTTACGTCAATGGGACGCACAAGGGGAGCACGCAGTACACCGCCACGCCCACGTGGCCGAGCACCGGCAAGTTCGTGGTGGGCCGCTACAAGTACCTGGGCGCACCGACGGCGCACTACGCCGGAATGCTCAGCAACCTGCAGGTGTGGAAGCGGGCACTCACCCCCGCCCAGGTCGGGGCGACCAACGTCCCGGGAAGCGGCTCGCTCACCTCGGTCGGTGCCACCACCTGGACTCCGCCGGGAACCGGCACGAAGCAGACCGACGTCTACGCGACGGACACCCTCGGCAGCCTGTGGAGGTACCGCAAGGTCAACAACCAGCTCACCGCGCCACGGCTGGTCTCCTCCGGGTGGAACCAGTTCACCGCGTTCGGCATCGCGGACATGGACCACGACGGCTACCAGGATGTGGTCGTCCGGGACAACGTCACCTGTAACCTGCAGGTGTTCCTGGGCACCGCCGACGATCTGAGCCCCACGCCCACGTTCTTCGGCACCGGTTGGTGCAGCTACCGGCCGTTCGGGGTGGGCGACTACAACCGGGACGGCTACCAGGACGTCTTCACCGCGGGTACGACCAACGATCTGTGGGTCTACCCGGGTGACCTGGCGGGTGGCAAGCTGACCCGCATCGACGTCGGCGACGGTTGGGACGGGCAGTACGCCGGGTTCGGTGTGGCCGACGTGGTGGGTGACACCACGCCGGAGCTGTACGGACGCGAGATCGACACCGGCCTGCTGCGGGTCTACGACCTCCAGGCGCGGACCATCACCCAGGTCGGCATCGGGTGGACCAACTACACCTCGTTCGGGATGACCGACTTCAACGGGGACGGCAAGCCCGACATCCTGGCCCGGGAGAACGCGACGGGCATCCTCTGGTTGTACCCGGGGGCGGCCAACGGCACCCTCGGTACCCGATCGGTTATCGCCACCGGCTGGTGAACGGCGGCGGTGGGTCGGGCCGTTGCCCGAC
>NZ_JBSGIV010000028.1:0-86497 GCF_053605225.1 Micromonospora sp. NPDC003944 | reverse complement strand
GGCCGGGGGGCCCGGGGCGGGCGCGGGGGGCCCCGGGGGGGGGGGGGTGGATGGGGGGTGTCTACTGTCTACAGCGCCTGGGGTTGGTGTTCTCGCTCTTGCTGCCGGCGCCGTGGACTTTCGTCGAGAGGTCAACGCCATGCTGAAGGCCACGGATCTTCCCCCGTTTCAGCGCGCCGTGTCCTACGAGTCGCAGCGCGGCCAACGCGTGTACGCGACCCTGATCGCGCTGCGACTGTGCCTGCTCCTGGTGGCCGCGGTCGCGGGAGTCGCCACCTGGAAACTCGACGATTTCGCCCTGGGCCCGGCGCTCGCGGCGGGGGCGTTCGCCGCGACCTCGATCGTCGAGGTCTTCCTTCTCACCAATCGCCCCAATGAGCGGTGGTACGTCGGCAGAGCCCTCTCCGAATCCGTCAAGTCGCTCACCTGGCGATTCACCGTCGGGGCGGATCCCTTTCCCCGGTCACGCAGCGACTCGGACAGCGTCGAGGAATTCACCAACCGGCTGTTCGGTCTGACCCGAGACATGTCGGCCGCCGGGTTGACGGCCCCCGCGATGTCCGGGCAACAAATCACCGAGGGGATGCGGACGCTGCGCGCAGCCTCCCTTGCGGACCGCCGCGCCGCGTACCTGACCGGTCGTCTGGAAGCCCAACGAGCCTGGTACGCCGAGCGGTCGCTGTCGAACCGCGTACGGGCGACCCGCTGGTCGGTCAGCATGCTCGTGCTGGAGATAGTCGGGGTGACCCTCGCCGTGTCGCGGGCTGCCGGGTTGACCGACCTCGACCTGCTCGGAGTTGCCGCCGCCGCGGTCGCCGCCGGGGCGGCCTGGACGCAGACGCGGCAACACGGCGCGGTGGCGACCGCCTACGCCCTGGCCAGTCAGGAGCTCGCTGCGATGGGGTCGCTGGCCACCCGGATCAGCTCGGAAGCCGAACTGTCGCGGTTCGTGAACGACACGGAGACGGCGATCTCCAGGGAACACACGATGTGGCGCGCACGCCGCCGCTGACACCCCGCGGTCGACGCAGCGGCTGCGGCTTGGAGATCGACTCGGCCTTCAGGAAGTCGCGGTGTCGGGCAGGCTCGGACGCCCCGTCTTTCGGGAAACGGAGTGGATCACTGCCGGGCGGCGAGGGTCGCGGTGGCGCTGCGTCACCGCGACCCCGGTCCGCCGCGTGCGTCAGACTGCCGCCGTGGCCTCCTTGTCGGCGGGGCGCGGCGTCGCCGACTCGTCGTCAGGGTGCTCGTCGACAATTGTCGTCTCGTCGAACGGGTCGTTGCCGCTGAGCACTCCGACCGCCCGCTCCCGGTCGAACTCGCCGGTCCAGGTTCCGACAAGCACTGTCGCCACCGCGTTGCCGGCGAAGTTGGTGAGCGCCCGAGCCTCCGACATGAACCTGTCGATGCCGACGATCAGACCGACCCCGTCGACGAGGTCCGGGCGGTGTGACTGGAGGCCACCGGCCAGCGTGGCCAGCCCGGCGCCGGTGACTCCGGCGGCGCCCTTCGACGCGATGATCATGAACAGCAGCAGCGAGATCTGCTCGCCGATGGCCAGTGGCTTGCCCAGCGCGTCGGCGATGAACAGCGAGGCCATGGTCAGGTAGATCGCCGTGCCGTCCAGGTTGAACGAGTAGCCGGTGGGCACCGTGATGCCGACGACCGGCTTGCTCACACCGAAGTGCTCCATCTTGGCGATCAGGCGTGGCAGCGCCGACTCCGACGACGAGGTCGACAGGATCAGCAGGAACTCGCGGCCCAGGTAACGCAGCAGCGAGAAGATCGAGATCCGGGCCACGAACCACAGCAGCGCGCCCAGGAAGACCAGCACGAAGATCAGACAGGTGACGTAGAAGCCCACCATGATCTGGGCGAGACTCTTGAGGGCGTCCACGCCTGTCGCGCCGACCACGGCGGCCATCGCGCCGAACGCGCCGATCGGCGCCAGCCACATGATCATGGCGAGGACCTTGAAGACGACCCGCTGGATGACGGTGATGGCGCTGAGCACCGGCTCACCCCGACGACCCATGGCCTGCACGGCGAAGCCGACCAGCAGAGCGACAAGCAGCGTCTGGAGCACCTTGCCCTCGGTGAGCGAGGAGAGCAGGGTCGTCGGGATGATCCCGAGCAGGAACTCCGCCGTACCGGCGGCCTCGTCACCGGCGGCAGCCTTGCCGGAGCCGGCCAGGTCCGGGCCGAGGTCCAGCCCGGAGCCGGGGTGGACGAGGTTGCCGACGACCAGGCCGATGGCGAGCGCGACCGTCGACATGGTCAGGAAGTAGCCGAGGGCCAGGCCGCCGACCTTGCCGACCTTCGCGGCCTGCCGGACGGAGCCGACGCCGAGCACGATGGTGCAGAAGATGACCGGGCTAATCATCATCTTGATCAGGTTGACGAAGCCGGTGCCGATCGGCTTGAGTTCCTTGCCGAAACCGGGGGCGACCAGGCCGACCACGATGCCGGCGACCACGGCCACGATGACGGCCAGATACAGGTAACGGGTACGGTCCCGGCGGGCCGCCGGAGCCGGGGTGGTAGCGGGTGCGGTGGTGTCCATGTCGACAATGTGAAGCGCGTCTCACCCGTTGACAGCCTTGCGGTCATTCTGTTCACCGCGAACGCACACCGGGTGGCGGGACGAGGAGGTGGTGGAGGTGGCCCGACGCCAGTGGAGCATCGCGGGGCAGCTCTTCGCCCTCCAGGCGGTGGTGGTGACGCTGCTCGTGCTGGCCGGCGCGGCGGGCGCCGCCTGGCTGGCCCGCAGCGACTCCCGCCAGGCCGCGCAGGAGGAGGTGCTCGCGGTGGCGCAGACCGTGGCCCGCTCCCCGGACGTCCGCGCGGCACTCACGACCGCCGATCCGGCAAGGGTCCTGCAGCCGTACGCCGAATCGACCCGCAAGGCCACGGGCACCGACTTCGTGGTGGTGATGGCCCCCGACCGCACCCGTTTCTCGCACCCGACGCCGGACCAGATCGGCGAGCCGTTCGTCGGCGAGATCGGGCCCGCCCTGGCGGGCCATCCGTTCACTACCACGAACGTCGGGACGCTCGGCGAGTCGGTGCGGGCGGTCGTTCCGGTCTACGACGAGCAGCGACGCCTCGTCGGTCTGGTCTCGGTGGGCATCACCACCCGCGCCATCGACCGCAAGCTGCTCGGCCAGTTGCCGGTGCTGCTCGGTGTGGCCGCGCCGGCGCTGGCCCTCGCCGCGACGGGCTCCTGGCTGCTCAGCCGCCGTCTGCGTCGCCAGACGCACGGTCTGGGGCCGGCGCAGATGACCCGGATGTACGAGTACTACGACGCCGTCCTGCACTCGGTGCGCGAGGGTCTCGTCGTGCTGACCACCGATCGTCGGGTGGCGCTGGTGAACGACGAGGGCCGTCGGCTGCTGGGGTTGGAGGCGGACGCGCCGGTGATCGACCAGCCGGTGGCCGGCATCGCCCTGCCCCCGGCGGTGGCCGAGTTGCTCGGCTCCGGGCGCGACGCCCGGGACGAGCCGATCCTCGCCGGTGACCGGGTGCTCGTCGCGAACCAGCGGACCACCCGCTTCGAGGGCGCGGTCCTCGGCACCGTGCTGACCCTGCGCGACCAGACCGAGCTGCGCACGCTTGCCAGCGAGCTGGATTCGGTGCGGGCGTTGACCGAGGCGTTGCAGGCGCAGACCCACGAGTCGGCCAACCGGCTGCACACCGTGCTGACCCTGGTCGAGCTGGGCCGCGCCGACGAGGCAGTGCGGCTCGGCACCCGGGACCTGGCCCTCGCCCAACAGCTGACCGACCGGGTGGTCGGCGCGGTGACCGAGCCGGCACTTGCGGCGCTGCTGCTCGGCAAGTCCGCGCAGGCCGGCGAACGCGGGGTGGATCTGGTCATCGAGCCGGACTGCCGCCTCGACGACAGCCCCCTGCCGACCGGAGACCTCCTCACCGTGGTCGGCAACCTTGTCGACAACGCCCTGGAGGCGGTGGCGGGCACGCCAGCGCCGCGGCGGGTGCGGGTCTTCGTCGGTACGGCCGACGACGAGCTGATGGTCCGGGTCGCCGACAGCGGCCCCGGCCTGGCACCCGCTCGGGTCGCCGACGCGTTCCGGCGCGGCTGGTCCACCAAGAGCACCGGCCGCGGCCTCGGCCTGGCACTTGTCGGGCAGGTGGTGCGGCGGCACGGCGGTAGTGCCGAGGTGGGTCGCTCGGACGACGGCGGCAGCCTGTTCACCGTCCGGCTGCCGGGCAGGGTCGAGCGGTCGTGACCGACATCCGGGTGCTTGTCGTCGAGGACGAGCCGCTGCTGGCCGAGGCGCACAGCGCGTACGCCGAGCGGGTTCCCGGTTTCGTGGTGGTCGGGGTGGCGCACACCGCGCGGGCGGCGATGGCGGCCCTGCGCGCGAACGACGGCGGCGACGTGGACCTCGTACTCCTCGACTTTCGGCTGCCCGACCTGCACGGCCTGGATGTCTGCCGGGCGCTGCGCGCGGCCGGCAGCAGCGTCGACGTGCTCGCGGTGACGTCGGCGCGGGACCTCGCGGTGGTCCGCACGGCCGTGTCCCTCGGGGTGACCCACTACCTGCTCAAGCCGTTCACGTTCGCCGCGTTCCGCGACAAGTTGGAGCGGTACGCCGACTACCGCGCCCAGGCGCTCGCCGACGGCGAGGTCGCCGCCCAGCACGAGGTGGACCAGATGTTCGCCACCCTGCGCGGCACCGCCGGGCACAGCCTGCCCAAGGGGCTCGACGCGCAGACCCTCGATCGGGTACGCGCCGCGCTCACCGACGGCACCCGCACGCAGGTCGGGCTCTCCGCGACCGAGGTGAGCGCGGTGACCGGAATCTCCCGGGTGACCGCCCGGCGCTACCTGGAGTATCTGGTGACCGTCGACCGGGCGGCCCGCAGCCCCCGTTACGGCACCCCCGGCCGCCCCGAGGTCGAGTACCGCCCCCGCTGAGCACGAAACAACTCCGCCTGACATCGGCGGTGAGGTGCCGCGCTTCGACGTGGAGGTGGGAGAATCGACGACGGAACGATTCCCGGAGGTGGGCTGTGACGTCGAGCAACGCCGAGCGGATGCCCGAGTGGCCGACGACCGAACACGTGCCAGCCGAGGAGTTGGCCCGCCGTCAGGGCATTCGACCGATCGATTCCGTGGACGACCTGGCCCGTCCGGGTCTGTTCGAATCAGACGAGGAACTGGATGAATTCCTCGTTGATCTGTATGCCTCTCGGCGGGCAGGCGCCGCGTGAGCCTTGTCGTTCTCGACACCGACGTGGCGTCAGCAATCCTTCGTGGGCGGCTACCTGAGCGTCTCCGTGCCCGCCTGACCGGTAAGACCCTCTGCATCACCTTCGTGACGCTCGGCGAGCTGACCAAGTGGACAGCACTCCGCAGCTGGGGGCCGCGTAAGCTGGCTGACCTGGCACAGTGGCGGGCGGGGATCGTGTTACTTCCCTTCGACGAGGCGGTGTCCGTCACCTGGGGGCACCTCCAAGCGCGGGCTCAGCACCGGGGCCGCCCCCGGCCGACGAACGACTCCTGGATCGCGGCTTGCTGCCTGGTCGACCGACTGCCGCTTGCCACGTTCAACGGCAAGGACTTCGCCGACTTCGCCGAGTACGACGGACTGCGTCTCTTCGACGTGTCCTAGCTCCGCCAGCGCCGAGCGTGGCTGTCCGGTACTGCGATGCGGCAGTGGCCCGGGAACCCGGTGGCGGCATGAAGATCCGTTGTTAGACTCGACGGAGTTGGGTTGGTGGCACGACCAGGGAGACCAGACATGGCGGGTGACGACGACATCTCCGGGTGAGACCGGATGTGTTCGGCCATCGGTTCGGCGCGCGTTCGCGCAGCCGCCGGGGCCGAGTCGCCGTTCCATCTGTTCCCGTTGTCGTCGGGCGGCTTTGGCACGCCCACCCCACCCTCCGAGGTCACTCGCATGTCTGATGCGTTCATTGTCTGCTCGAACCTGTCCTTCTCCTGGCCGGACGACACCCCGGTCTTCGCGGAGCTGTCCTTCACCGTGCCGGGCGGCCGCACCGGCCTGGTCGCACCCAACGGCGCCGGCAAGAGCACCCTGCTGCGGCTGATCGCCGGGGAGCTACGGCCAAGCGGCGGCAGCGTCACCGTCGACGGTGTGCTCGGCTACCTCCCGCAGACGCTGCCGCTGGCCGGTGACCTGAGCGTGGCGCAGGTGCTGGGCGTGGCCGAGCGGATCGCGGCGCTGCACGCCATCGAGGCCGGCGACGCCGGCGAGGACCACTTCGCCACGATCGGCGACGACTGGGACATCGAGGAGCGCACCCGCTCGGAGTTGGACCGGCTCGGCCTCGGTGACCTGGACCTCGACCGACGGCTGCACACGCTCAGCGGCGGTCAGGTGGTCTCCCTCGGTCTGGCGGCGCAACTGCTGCGCCGCCCGGACGTGCTGCTGCTCGACGAGCCGACGAACAACCTGGACCTGGCGGCCCGGCACAAGCTCTACGACGTGCTGACCGACTGGTCCGGGTGCCTGCTGCTGGTCAGCCACGACCGGGAGCTGCTGGACCGGATGGACCGCATCGCCGAGCTGGACCAGGGCGAGATCCGCTGGTACGGGGGCAACTTCACCGCGTACACCGAGGCGGTGCAGGCGGCGCGGGAGGTGGCCGAGAGCAACCTGCGCAACGCCGAGCAGGAGGTGAAGCGGGAGAAGCGGGAGAAGCAGCAGGCCCGCGAGCGCGCCGACCGGCGGGCCAGCAACGCGTCCAAGAACCTGAAGAACGCCGGCCTGGCCCGGATCGTCGCCGGTGGGCTCAAGCGCAGCGCGCAGGAGTCGGCGGGTAAGGCGCAGGAGACGCACTCGTCCCGGCTCGGTCAGGCCAAGGCCCGACTCGACGAGGCGGGGCGGGCGGTACGCGACGAGGACCGGATCACCGTCGACCTGCCGGACACCAGTGTCCCGGGCGGGCGCACGCTCTTCTCCGGCCAGGGGATGCGGGCCCGCTTCGACGACCGGGACCTGTTCGGTGGCGACGGCGCGGACCTCGTCATCCGGGGGCCGGAACGGATCGCGCTCACCGGGGCGAACGGCGTCGGCAAGTCCACCCTGCTGCGCCTGGTCAACGGCGACCTCGAGCCGGCCGGCGGTGAGATTCGACGGGCCGACGGGCGGATCGCGTACCTGTCGCAGCGGCTGGACCTGCTGGACCTCGACCGCACGGTGGCGGAGAACTTCGCCGCGTACGCGCCGAGCCTGCCGGACGCCAAGCGGATGAACCTGCTCGCCCGGTTCCTGTTCCGGGGTGCCCGGGTGAACCTGCCGGTCGGGGTGCTCTCCGGCGGTGAACGGCTGCGCGCCACCCTCGCCTGTGTGCTCTGCGCCGAACCGGCGCCACAGCTGCTGCTGCTCGACGAGCCGACGAACAACCTGGACCTGGTCAGCGTCGGCCAGTTGGAGAGCGCGCTGTCGGCGTACCAGGGGGCGTTCGTGGTGGTCAGCCACGACGAGCGGTTCCTCGCCGAGATCGGCGTGCAGCGCTGGTTGCGGCTGGCCGACGGCCAGCTGCGGGAGGTCGGCGCCCCCGACCGGGGCTGAGCCGGACGGTCCGGCCGGCGCTCGCCGGCCGGACCGGGGCCTGGTCAGCTCACGTTGGCCGGGCCGAGGACGCTCTTCAGGTCACCCATCAGCGCGGTCGTCGCCGCCACCCGGAACGGGCCCAGTCGCAGGGTGGTGGTGCGCCCGCCGTTGAGCAGTTTGACGTGCACCTCGGTGTCGCCGGGGTGCAGCACCAGGGTCTCCTTGAGCTTCTCCATCAACGGTGGCGTGCAGCGGTGCACCGGGATGGTGAGGGTGACCGGCTTGTTGGTGGCGCTGGTGCTGACGTCCGGCATGGACATGTCCATCGCCATGATCCGCGGGGTGTCGTCGCGGCGGTCCACCCGACCCTTGACCACCACGATGGCGTCCTCGGCGATGTACTGCCCGATCACCTCGTAGGTGTTGGGGAAGAACAGCGCCTCCACGCCACCGGCCAGGTCCTCCAGGGTGGCCGACGCCCAGGCCCGGCCCTGCTTGGTGACCCGGCGCTGCACCCCGGACAGGATGCCGGCGAGGGTGACGACCGCCCCGTCGGGCACCGCGCCCTCCTCGGCCAGGGACGCGATAGTGGTGTCGGCCGCCGCGTTGAGGATGTGTTCCAGGCCGAACAGCGGGTGGTCGGAGACGTACAGGCCGAGCATCTCCCGCTCAAAGGCCAGCTTGTCGCGCTTGTCCCACTCACTGTCACCGATGACCGGCATCACCGTGGTGCTGCCGGTGTCGGCGTCACCGAAGCCGGCGCCGAACAGGTCGTACTGGCCCACGGCCTCCTTGCGCTTGACGTCGGCGTACGCGTCGATGGCGTCGGCGTGCACCGCGAGCAGGCCCTTGCGGGGGTGGTCGAGGGAGTCGAACGCGCCCGCCTTGATCAGCGATTCGATCGTCTTCTTGTTGCAGACCACCGCGTCCACCTTGGACAGGAAGTCGTAGAAGTCGCCGTACTCGCCCTTCTCGTCGCGGCACCGCATGATCGAGGCGACCACGTTCGCCCCGACGTTGCGCACGGCGGCGAGGCCGAAGCGGATGTCCTTGCCGACCGGGGTGAACGGCCCGGCCGAGGTGTTCACGTCCGGCGGCAGCACCTGGATGCGCATCCGGCGACACTCGGACAGGTAGAGCGCCATCTTGTCCTTGTCGTCGCCGACGCTTGTCAGCAGCCCGGCCATGTACTCGGCCGGGTAGTGCGCCTTCAGGTACGCGGTCCAGTAGGAGACCAGGCCGTACGCGGCGGAGTGCGCCTTGTTGAAGGCGTACCCGGCGAACGGCACCAGGACGTCCCACACCGCCTGGATCGCCTCGTCGGAGTAGCCGCGCTCGCGGCAGCCGTCCCGGAACGGGATGAACTCCTTGTCGAGGATCTCCTTCTTCTTCTTACCCATGGCCCGGCGCAGCAGGTCCGCCTGACCGAGGCTGTAACCGGCGAGGATCTGCGCGGCGCGCTGCACCTGCTCCTGGTAGACGATCAGCCCGTGGGTCGGGGCGAGGATCTCCCGCAGCGGCTCCTCCAGCTCCGGGTGGATCGGGGTGATCTCCTGGAGGCCGTTCTTGCGCAGCGCGTAGTTGGTATGCGAGTCGACGCCCATCGGGCCCGGTCGGTACAGGGCCAGGACGGCGGAGATGTCCTCGAAGTTGTCCGGCTTCATCAACCGCAGCAGGGACCGCATCGGCCCGCCGTCGAGCTGGAACACGCCGAGGGTGTCGCCCCGGGCCAGCAGGTCGTACGCGGCCTTGTCGTCGAGCGGCAGGGCCAACAGGTCGAGCTTCAGGCCGTGGTTCAGCTCGATGTTCTTGACCGCGTCGTCGATGATCGTCAGGTTGCGCAGGCCGAGGAAGTCCATCTTCAACAGCCCGAGCGACTCGCAGGTCGGGTAGTCGAACTGCGTGATGATCGCGCCGTCGGCGTCGCGGCGCATCAACGGGATGTGCTCGATGATCGGCTCGGCGGACATGATGACGCCGGCGGCGTGCACACCTGTCTGCCGGATCAGCCCCTCGATGCCCTTGGCCGTGTCGATCACCTTGCGGACGTCCGGGTCGGAGTCGTACAGGCCGCGGATCTCGCCCGCCTCGGCGTAGCGGGGGTGCTTGTTGTCGAAGATGCCGGTGAGCGGGATGTCCTTACCCATCACCGCCGGTGGCATCGCCTTGGTGATCCGGTCGCCGACCGCGTACGGGAAGCCGAGGACCCGGGCCGAGTCCTTGATCGCGGCCTTCGCCTTGATCGTGCCGAAGGTGGCGATCTGGGCGACCTTGTCGTCGCCCCACTTGTCGGTGACGTACTTGATCACTTCGCCGCGCCGACGCTCGTCGAAGTCGATGTCGACATCCGGCATCGAGACCCGCTCGGGGTTGAGGAACCGCTCGAAGATGAGGCCGTGCTGGATCGGGTCCAGGTCGGTGATGCCCAGCGCGTACGCGACGAGCGAGCCGGCGGCCGAGCCACGGCCCGGGCCCACCGCGATGCCCTGGTTCTTCGCCCACTGGATGAAGTCGGCGACCACCAGGAAGTAGGACGGGAAGCCCATCTGGTTGATCACGCCGAGTTCGTACTCCGCCTGGACGACGTGCCCCTCGGGGATGCCGTTCGGATAGCGGCGGCCCAGGCCGGCGAAGGTCTCCTTGCGGAACCAGGACTCCTCGGTCTCGCCCCCGGGCACCGGGAAGCGCGGCATCAGGTTGTGGAACTCGAACATGCCCTTCGGGTCGACCTTCTCGGCGACCAGCAGGGTGTTGCGGCAGCCCTCCTGCCACAGGTCCGACGAGTCCACCGCGCGCATCTGGTCGGCGCTCTTGATGAAGTAGCCGCCGCCCTCGAACCGGAACCGGTTGGGGTCGTCGATGTTGCTGCCGGTCTGCACGCAGAGCAGCACGTCGTGGGCGGTGGCCTGCGCCTCGTGGGTGTAGTGGGAGTCGTTGGTGACCACCGGCGGGATGTCCAGCTTGCGGGCGATCTCGGTGAGCCCCTCACGGACCCGGCTCTCGATGGAGAGGCCGTGATCCATGATCTCCAGGAAGTAGTTGTCCTTGCCGAAGATGTCCTGGTAGCTGGCGGCGACCTTGAGGGCCTCGTCGAACTGGCCCAGCCGCAGTCGGGTCTGGACCGCGCCGGAGGGGCAGCCGGTGGTGGCCATGATCCCCTCGGCGTGCTCGGCGATCAGCTCCATGTCCATCCGGGGCCACTTGACGTAGTGCCCCTCCATCGAGGCGCGCGAGTTGAGGGTGAAGAGGTTCTTCAGGCCCTGCGCGTTCTTCGCCCACATGGTCTTGTGGGTGATCGCGCCGTTACCGGAGATGTCGTCGCTCTTCTGCTCCGGGCGACCCCACTTGACCCGCGCCTTGTGATAGCGCGACTCCGGCGCCACGTACGCCTCGACGCCCAGGATCGGGGTGATCCCGGCGGCCATCGCCTGGTTGTAGAAGTCGTTCGCGCCGTGCATGTTGCCGTGGTCGGTGATCGCCACCGCGGACATGCCCAGCCGGTTGGCCTCGGCGAACAGGTCCTTCAGTCGGGCCGCTCCGTCGAGCATCGAGTACTCGGTGTGCACGTGCAGATGCGCGAACGAATCAGCCATGCGTGGCGCCCCCCGGCGGTGTGGATCTTGTTGGTCGGAGCCGACCGGGACCTACCCTACCGAGGTGATCTCGGCGGCTCCACCGTCCGCGCCGACAGCCGTGGCCCTCGTCTCCCACCCGGTCGCGGATGCGCCTAGGCTCCCGAGGATGGCGAGGTACTACGACGTGCACCCGGACAACCCCCAGCCCCGGGTCATCGGGCAGGTCGCCGACCTGATCCGCACCGGCGGGCTGGTCGCCTACCCGACGGACTCCTGCTACGCGCTCGGCACCGGGCTGGGCAACCAGGAGGGGCTGGACCGGATCCGACAGATCCGGCACCTCGACGACCGGCACCACTTCACACTTGTCTGCCACGACTTCGCGCAGCTCGGTCAGTTCGTCCAGATCAGCAACGCCGTCTTCCGCCTGGTGAAGGCGTCCACCCCGGGCAGCTACACCTTCATCCTGCCGGCCACCCGGGAGGTGCCCCGCCGGATGCTGCACCCGAAGAAGCGGACTGTCGGCGTGCGGGTGCCCCGGCACACCGTCACCCAGGCGCTGCTTGCCGAGTTGGCCGAGCCGCTGGTCTCCAGCACCCTGGTCCTGCCCGGCGACGAGGAGCCGATGACCGAGGGCTGGGAGATCAAGGAACGGCTCGACCACCAGCTCGACGCGGTGCTCGACGCCGGCGAGTGCGGCAGGGAGCCGACGACAGTGATCGACCTGTCCGGGGCCGAGCCGGAGATCCTGCGCCGGGGCGCCGGGGACGTGTCCCGCTTCGAGTAGGGCGCCGGTCCGGGTCGGGTGCCGGACGTTACGGGGCCGCCGCGGGGTCGCCGGTCGTACGCTCAGGAATCGGCACCGGCGAGCATTGGACACCCGGCATGCCCGACGCTGACGACATCGACGCCCTGGCCCGGTCCGCCGCGCACGGCGACCCGGCCGCGCTCGACGCCCTGCTGATCGCGGTGCGCCCGGAGGTGCTGCGGTTGTGCGCCCGGTTCCTGCCCAGCCGGGAGGACGCCGAGGAAGCCTGCCAGGACACGCTGCTGGCGGTGGCCGGCGGGATCACCCGGTTCGAGGGGCGTTCCTCGTTCCGCACCTGGCTGCACCGGTTGGCCGCCAACCGGGCCCGCTCCACGTACCGCACGCTGCGCCGCCGCTGCCGGCTGGAGGCCGGCGGCGTACCGGTGCCCGACCAGGCCGACCCGCGACGGACGAGCGTGGTCGCCGGCACCCGACTCGACCTGCTCGACGCCTTCGACGCGGTCCACCCCGACCTCGCCGAGGTGGTCGCCCTGCGTGACGTCCTGGGGCTGAGCTACCCCGAGATCGCCGCTCTGCTCGACGTGCCGGTGGGCACCGTGAAGTCCCGGTTGCACCTGGCCCGGCGGCAGGTCCGACAACGGCTCGGCGCCGGGCCGGGCTGAGTCAGCGCCGGCGGTGGCATCGACGATCGAGGAAGGAGGTCGGGTGGTTCCGCTCCGCCGGGCCGTCGGCCGCGTCGTCACCGCTCTCGCGGCCGCCGCGGCGGTCACCGCCTGCGGCAGCGACGCGGTCTCGCCGCTGCCCGTACAGCCGCTCGGGCCGTCGGCGTCGGCGTCGGTGCTGCCGTCGCCGCCCACGCCGTCGGTGACGCCGGGCACCAGCCGGTCGCCAACCCGGCCGCCGTCGGCCGCCGGACGGCCCGTGCCGGCGCCGCCCGCACCGACCAGGACCCGGGGTACGCCCCAGCGCCCGACCTCGCCACCGACGACGCCGACAAGCAGTTGTCAGGGCGCGGTCCGCTACGACCTGCCGGTGGCCGACACCGAACTCGAACTGCTGCGGTCGCTCTGCTTCGCCACCGGCGCGGTGCTGCGGATCCAGGGCATCGGGCCCGGTCTGGTCACCGTCGACCGGCCGGAGCTGGTCTCGCAGCACTACGAGGCCGGGGTGGTGGACATCCGGTTCGTCCGAACCGGCACCGTCGCCGTCACGATCCCCAAGGACGACCGCGCGTACACCATCACCGTGGTGGTCCGTTAGACCGTCGGTACCCGGGCGGGCCGGGGTCAGGGTGCCGTCGGCGCGGGAACGGATCGGCGCCGCATGCGGAGCAGTTCGCCGAGCGCCACACCGAGGAGCACCAGGGCGGCCGCGACGCCAAGTGCCAGACCGGGCAGGTGCGCGGCGAGCGGCGCGAGGGCGATCGTCGCCGCCACGCCGAGGACGTGGGACAGCGGCACCCGTCCGTAGACCTCGTGCTCCAGGACCGCCCGACCGCAGAGGAAGAGCCCGGTGCCACCCAGGATGAGCGCCGTCATGACGCTGCCGGGGCGTTCCCCGGGCTCCGCGATGATCCGCTCGACGCCGGCAGCCGTGCCGACCACACCGGCAAGCATCAACCAGTGGGCGTACGGGTTGGTCTGCACCAGCCGGGCCTGGTGCGGTGACGCCTCGATGGCGGCGCGCAGAGATGCCCCCGCTCCTCCGGCGTAACTCCACCAGAGCACCACGGCCGTCAGGAACGCGGTGCCGAAAGCGGCTATCCGGTCCGGGGTGAAGGGCGCGTGGCTCAGGCTGAGGACACTGACCAGGATGAGTTCACCGAGGGCGAGGGTGTAGATCTGCTGGTACCGCTCGGCGAGGTGTTCCGGCGTCACCCGGTACTGCGGGAGAGCCGCCCGACCGGGGACGGGGAAGCGGAACCCGAACCCGATGTAGTCCACGGCCAACGCGGCGAACCAGACACCGAGCCTCCACCCGGGGTCGGTCAGCAGACCGCCGACCACCCAGAGCGCCCCCGCGCTGAGGGACCAGGGCAGGGCACGGATGGAGCGTGCCTGTCCCTGCCGGCCGCGTTGTGAGCGGATGAGCACCAGCCCCCGGCCCAGGTTGATCGCGGCCCAGGCCCCACCGAAGACCAGTCCGTGGTCACGGAACGCCGTCGGCAGCGCGGCGGACATCAGCATGACACCGAACATGATGCCGAGGATCAGGTACGGAATCGGCCGCTTCCGAGGGCTGTAGGTGTCGGTGATCAGCGTCGTGGTCACCCACGCCGCCCAGAGCGTCGACAGGACGAGCAGCGCCTGGCCGAGGCCCATCCAGCTCTGCTCGGCCGCCATCTTCTGCGAGACCAGAGTCAGGCTCGCGATGAAGGCGAGATCGAAGAACAGCTCCAGCAGGTCCGCACGCTGCGGCCCACCCTGCACCGGGGTCGGCGGCCGACGCGGGTCGTCCGTCACGCTCACAGCCTCACACCCGCAGACACGCCATCGAGGCCTTTTCCCGCAGCGGACCGCCGGTCACCGCACCCGCACTCCGGCGAGCAGGGTGTCCACGAACTCGGTGGCGGTGTCCGGCGGCGGCGTGATCTGCGCGTACAGCAGGGCGGCCCGGCCGGGATGCAGGGCGGCCGACTCGACGATGCGCGGGCGGCCCTGGTCGCAGCGGTACGCGACCACCGTCCACTCCACGCCCGCCTGGCGGGTGGTGCGGGCCGGTGCGGGCGTGCAGTCGCCGTGCGTGCGCTCGGCCAGGAACCCGGTGGGCGTGGCCCGGGCGGCCGTGCTTGCGGAGAGGCCCACGAACGCGCCGGGCAGTCTCGGGTCGGCGGCCCAGCGGCGGGGTTGCGGCGACATCACCAGCGCTGGCTCCGGTTCGCCGTCGGCACCGTACTGACCGGCCCAGGTGGCGCCCGCGGCGGACCAGCCGGCCGGCAGCACCACGGTCAGCGGCCCGGTCGTGTACGTGCCGCCGACCTGCCGGGCCGGCCCGGTGCCGCCCGGTTCGGCGCCCACCGCGGTCATGACGGCGGCGACGGCCACGACCGTTGCTGCGGCCCGCCGGATTCGGTGCGGGCGGCTCGGCCGAGGTGACGGCTCTCGCCACGCCGAACCGGCCGGCGCGGCCAACCCCGCTGAACCGCTCGCGGCCGGCCGTCGCGCCGGGGTGCTCGCGCGGGTCAACGCGGCGTGCAGGGTCGCGGCGTCGGGGTAGCGGTCGGCCGGGTGGTGGGCGGTGGCCCGGACGAGCACCGCCGCGACCCCCGACGGCACGCCGGTGCGGAGTCGGAGCTCCACCGGGTGCCGACGCGGGTCCGGCCGGGCCGGGCTCGCGTTCGACGTGTCGGCGGCGAGCAGTCGGATGCCGAGCCGGCCCAGCCCGTACACGTCGGCGCGCGTGTCGACCACCGCCCCCGGGTCGTCCTGCTCGGGGGCCATGTAGCCCGGGGTGCCGGCCCGGGCGGTCAGCCCGGAGGCGGCGGCGAGCGCCTTGGCGAGGCCGAGGTCGGCGATCAGCACCTGTTCGGCGCCGTCGGGCCCGGTGCAGCGGAACAGGATGTTGCCCGGGGTGAGGTCACGGTGCACGATCCCGTGCCGGTGCAGCACGGCGACCCCGGCGCAGACCTCGCCGAGCAGCCGCAACGCCGCCGGTCCGGGGATCTCGCCGATGGCCAGGCGGTCGCGCAGGCTGCCCCCGTTCGCCCAGGCCAGGACCGCGTACGGACGGCCGTCCGGCAGCTCACCGACGGCGTGCACCCGGATCAGCCGCTCGTGCTCCAGTCGGCGCAGCAACCGGGCCTCGTCCAGGAAGCGTTCCCGAACCCGCAGGTCGTGGCTCCAGTTCTCGGCCAGCACCTTGATCGCCACGTGCGCGTCGAGCGCCGGGTCGTAGCCCAGCCAGACCGTCGCGAACGAACCGACGCCGAGCAGTCGCTCGATGGCGTAGGACCCGATCCGCAGTGGAGCCGTCACCGTGTCACCTCCGGCGGGCGTCTCCCTGCACGGTAGACCGGGCCGAGCCGGACGGTGACGAACCGTTGGCCCCGACGCG
Organism: Micromonospora sp. NPDC003944; assembly: GCF_053605225.1. Classification (NCBI taxonomy): domain Bacteria; kingdom Bacillati; phylum Actinomycetota; class Actinomycetes; order Micromonosporales; family Micromonosporaceae; genus Micromonospora; species Micromonospora sp. NPDC003944. The sequence goes on along the minus strand of NZ_JBSGIV010000028.1, from coordinate 70,556 downwards.
GTGACTAACAGGGCAGGAGTCCCATCACCGAAGGAGCCACCATGAACCGTCCCACGACCCTTCTCACCACCGCCGCGCTGGCGCTCGGCACGCTCGTCCCGGTGACCGTCGCCGGTTCTCCGGCGGCAGCAGCGCCCCCGGCCGACGCCACCGCCGTCGGGCACACCCACCCGCAGGTGCTCGGCGTCGCCGGCGCCGGGGTGTACCGGATCGGCGCCAGCCTGGCGGCGCTCACCACGAACGGGCACATCGACTGGACCGCACCGGCCTGCGGCGGGGTGGTGCACGCGGGCGCGACCGGCGCCTGGGCCGGTGTGCTCCTGCTGGCCTTCCAGAACGGGCGGCTGGTGGAGGTCGGTACGGCCACCGCCCCGCCGCAGTCCCCCGCCGGCGCCACCGTCGGCATGTCCTTCGCCGAGTTGGAGGCGATCTACGGCCGGCGGGGATCGTTGATCCGCAACGACGCGGGGGGCGCCGAGGCGTACCTGGTCCGGGTCGGTTCGCGGGTGGAGCTGTTCACCGGGCACCCGATCCGGCCGGGCGTGGGCTACTTCCAGGTCGGCCCGGCCAGCTTCGTCGAGCGGAACTTCCGGCAGGGCGGGTCCTGCTGACTCTTCCCAGGTGCGGGGCGTCCGGTGTCGACCGGGCGCCCCGTTCGTGGTACCCGCAGCCGACACAATGACATCGGCGTAGACAACAGTGTGTGCCACACAGTATGGTGTGACACATGGTTAGCGAGGACGTTCTACGGACGCACCTTCAGGAGTTGCGTCGAGGCACCGTCGTGGTGGCCAGCCTGGTCGCGCTGCGCCGACCGGACTACGGCTACGCACTGCTGCAACGGCTCACCGACCACGGCTTTCCGGTGGACGCCAACACGCTCTACCCGCTGCTGCGCCGCCTGGAGGACCAGGGGCTGCTGACCAGCGAGTGGAACACCGAAGAGAGCCGACCGCGCAAGTTCTACCGGACCAGCGAGGAGGGCGAGTCGATGCTGAGCCGGCTCCTGGACGACCTCGCCGCCGTGCAGACCTCCATCACCGGCCTGATCCAAGGAGTGGACCGATGAACACCCTTACCGACCGCTACCTCGCCGCCACCCTGCGCTCGGTGCCCACCCAGCGCCGCGAGGAGATCGCCACCGAGCTGCGCGCCTCCATCGACGACATGATCGAGGGCCGGACCGATGGCGGGCAGGACGCCACCACCGCCGAGCGGGAGGTGCTGACCGAGCTGGGCAACCCCGACGTGCTGGCCGCCCGGTACGCCGACCGCCGGCTGCAACTCATCGGCCCGACCTACTACCTGCTCTGGCTGCGACTGCTGAAGCTGCTGCTCAGCTTCATCCCGGCGCTCGTCGGCACCATCTTCGCAGTGGTCCAGGTGGTGGCGGAAGGAAAGGGTTTCGGCGCCATCGGGCCCGGCCTCGTGGTGGCCATGCAGGTGGCCGTGCAGATCACCTTCTGGCTCACGCTGACCTTCGCCATCATCGAGCGCACCCAGACGGCCGTGGACCTGCCGGAGTGGACGGTCGACCAGCTGCCCGACGCACCGGTGCGACGAGGCATCCCCCTCGCCGACACCATCGCCTCAGTCGTCATGCTGGTGGTGACAATCGGATACCTGCCGTTGCAGCAGTTCCAGTCCTGGGTGCGCGACACCAACGGCGAGAACATTCCGATCCTCGACCCGGCACTGTGGTCGTTCTGGCTGCCGGCGCTGATCGTCGTGCTCGTCGCCAGCGCGATCTTCGAGCTCGTCAAGTACCGGATCGGACGCTGGACCTGGGCCCTGTTCGGCGTCAAAGCGCTCCTCAACCTCGCGTTCTCGGTGCCGCTGATCTGGCTGGCGCTCTCCGACCGGTTGCTCAACCCGGCCCTGGCCGAGCGTTTCAGCTGGCTGGCGGACGCGGAGAACCGCGACGTCCTCGCATCGATCATCGCGGTGACCACGGCCGTGATCATGGTCTGGGATCTGATCGACACCGCGATGAAGACGCGCCGCCAGACGGCATGAACGACGTCTCACCCGGCGGCCCGGCGCGTACCCCGCGCCGGGCCGGCGCCCGTCGCCACGACCGGGCCTGCACCAACCCGCCCGGTCGACGGGCCTGTCGAGCGGCGTGGCATCGTGCCTGGATGAGCGTGGCAGCGCGAGAGGAGTGGGCCCGACCGGGTCCGACGGCGGAACAGCGCCGAAACGACCTCTGGATCGGCCTGGGGATGACGGCGCTGGCGTTGGTCAGCCTGACCCTGGCCCGCAGCACCGGAGCGTTCCTGCTGGGCCCGCCGCCGTCCGGGCCGGAGCAACTGTTCTGGACCGTCGCCGTGACCGTGCCGCTGATCTGGCGACGACGCCTGCCCACAGTGACCCTGCTCGTCGTCGCGGTGGCGTTCATCGGCGCGCAGGCGCGCTCGGCGCCGGAGACCCAGTTCTCCGCCTGGGCCCTGTTCTGCGCCCTCTACACCGTCGGCGCCTGGGGGCGGGACCGCCACCTGGCCCGCCGGCTGCGCATCGGCGTGATCGCCACGATGTTCGCCTGGCTCGGTGTCTACTACGCGGTGATGATCGACCACATTCCGGCGGACTCCTTCGCCGACGCGGTGGGACCGGTGCCCCCGGTGCTCGCCGCGATGGTCACCGGCGTGCTGCTCAACGTGCTGGTCTTCGGTTTCGCGTACTTCTTCGGTGAGACCGCCTGGGTGGCCGCCCACCGCGAGCACGAACTGCGCGCCCAGGCCGAGGACCTGCGCCGGTCGCAGGCCGAGGCCCGGGAACGGGCGGTGCTCGGCGAACGCGTCCGGATCGCCCGGGAGCTGCACGACGTGGTCGCCCACCACGTCTCGGTCATGGGTGTGCAGGCGTCCGCCTGCCGCCGGGTGTTCGACCGCGACCAGGGCTTGGCCCGCACCGCACTGACCGCCATCGAACAGAGCGCCCGCACCGCCGTCGACGAGCTGCGCCGGATGCTCGGCGTACTGCGGACCACCGCCGGCACCGACGCCGCGCCGCCGGCGGCCGGCGGCGTCGAACGGATCGGCGAGCTTGTCGACCGGGCCCGGGCCGCCGGCCTGACGGCGACCCTCGGGGTGTACGGCGACCCCGTCGCGTTACCCGAGTCGGTCTCCCAGGCGGCCTACCGGGTGACGCAGGAAGCGGTGACGAACACCCTGAAGCACGCCGAGGCCGCGCTGCTGGACGTGCGGGTCCGGTACCTGGCCCGGGAGGTGGAGGTCGACGTGACAGACGACGGGCGCGGCGGTGGCCGGGCCGATGCCGTCGGGTTGGGCCTGATCGGCATGCGCGAACGGGTCACCGCCCACGACGGCGAGCTGGAGGCCGGGCCGCGGACCGGCGGCGGCTGGCGGGTCCGCGCCCGCTTCCCCCTCGGGGGTCCGACCGACCGCACGGTCGACCCGCGACGAGAGCCGGTTGACCGGCACCGGGCGGCGGCCGGCGCGGAGTCTCCGGCGTGAGCGCGGCAGCCCCGCACGCACCCGACACCGGCCCGACGGTCCGGGTGCTGCTCGCCGACGACCAGCACCTCGTCCGTACCGGCTTCCGGGTCATCCTGGAGGTGGAGGACGACATCGAGGTGGTCGGTGAGGCCGCCGACGGCGAACGGGCCGTGACCATGACCCGGGCCACCCGCCCCGACGTCGTACTCATGGATGTGGAGATGCCCGGGGTGGACGGCCTGGAGGCCACCCGGCGGATCGTCGCCGACGGCCCCGGGGCCCCCGCGGTGTTGATCCTCACGACCTTCGACCGCGACGACTACCTGTTCGCCGCGCTGCGGGCCGGGGCGAGCGGCTTCCTGCTCAAGAACGGCACACCGGAGGAACTGGTCGAGGCGATCCGGGTGCTGGCCAGGGGCGATGGTCTCCTCGCCCCGGAGATCACCCGCCGGGTGATCTCCACCTTCGCCCGACCCGGCGACCCGGCCGGCACCGCCCACCGGGGCCTGGACGCCGAGGCCGCGCTGGCCGAGCTGACCCCCCGCGAACGGGAGGTGCTGATGCTGCTCGCCGCCGGATCGAGCAACGCGGAGATCGCCGCGACAATCCACCTGGGCGAGGCGACGGTGAAGACGCACGTGAGTCGTGTGCTGGCCAAACTCGGCCTGCGGGACCGGGTGCAGGCGGTGGTGTTCGCATACGAGAACGGGGTGGTCCGGCCCGGCGGGTGACCGGCGTCCACCGCAAGGCGGACCCGTCCGCTCAGCCGCCGGGCGGACGGCGCGGCGACGTACCCGATCTAGCGTGAGCGCGTGACCAGAACGCTTCGCCTCGACGGCGTCGACCGCAGCTTCGGCGACCGTCAGGTGCTCAGGAACGTGTCCTTCGAGGTGTCCGCCGGCCGGATGACCGGGTTCGTGGGCGCCAACGGCGCCGGCAAGACCACCACCATGCGGATCATCCTGGGTGTCCTCGCCCCCGACGCCGGCGAGGTGAGCTGGGGCGGCGCGCCGCTGACCCGGCAGGACCGTCGGCGCTTCGGCTACATGCCGGAGGAGCGGGGGCTCTACCCCAAGATGACAACCCGCGAGCAGGTGACCTACCTGGGCCGGCTGCACGGGTTGGACGCCGCCGCCGCCCGGCGCTCCACCGACGCTCTGCTGGACCGGGTCGGGCTCGGTGAGCGCGGCGACGACCTGCTGGAGACACTGTCACTCGGCAACCAGCAGCGCGCTCAGATCGCCGCCGCGCTGGTGCACGACCCCGAGGTGCTGGTGCTCGACGAACCGTTCTCCGGCCTGGACCCGCTGGCCGTCGAGACCGTCGTGGCCGTGCTGCGGGAACGGGCCGCGGCCGGCGTGCCGGTGCTCTTCTCCAGTCACCAGCTCGACGTCGTGGAGCGCCTCTGCGACGATCTGGTGATCATCGGGGACGGGGTGATCCGGGCCGCCGGCAGCCGGCAGCAGCTGCGCGACTCGTACACCGTGCCCCGGTTCGAACTGGTCGTGGAGCACGACGCCGGCTGGGTACGCGACCACCCCGGGGTGACAGTTGTCGAGTTGGACGGCGCGCGCGTGGTCTTCGACCTGCCGGCCGGCACCGACGAACAGCCCGTGCTGCGGGCGGCCCTGGAGCGCGGCCCGGTCCGCGCCTTCCGCCCGGTCAGCCCCTCGCTCACCGAGATCTTCCGAGAGGTCACCCAGTGAACGCCACCCAGGCCACCCGGCTGGTCGCCGAACGCGAGATCCGGGTCAAGCTCCGCGACCGCACCTTCCTGTTCGGCACGCTGTTCTTCCTACTAATCGCCGCGGCGGGCACCATCCTGCCCCCACTCTTCTCCGGCGGGCCGTCCACAGTGGCGGTGACCGAGAGCATGGCCGCCCCGCTGCGCGCCGCCGGGCTGGAGGTCCGGGTCGTCCCCGACGACCGGGCCGCCGAGCAGGCCGTCCGCGACGACGACGTGGACGCCGCGGTGGTCACCGGACCGGCCGTCCTGGCCATGGACGACGCCCCCGACGACGTGGTGCGGGCGCTGAGCACCCAACCGGCCGTACGCCTGCTCGACCCGGACGCGGTCGACCCGGTGGTGGCGTTCCTGGTGCCGTTCGTCTTCGCGTTCGTCTTCTTCCTCACCTCGCAGACGTTCGGCGTGCAGATCGCGCAGAGCGTCATCGAGGAGAAGCAGACCCGCATCGTGGAGATCCTGGTCGCCGCCGTGCCGGTCCGGGCCCTGCTCGCCGGGAAGGTGGTCGCCGGGGCCATCCTGGCGTTCGCGCAGATCGCCCTGATCGCCGTGGTGGCGGTGATCGGGCTGCAGATCGGCGACAGCGGAGGCCTGCTCACCCTGCTCGCCCCGGCGATCGGCTGGTTCGTGCCGTTCTTCCTCGTCGGTTTCGTGCTGCTCGCCGCCATGTGGGCGGCGGCCGGCGCGCTGGCCAACCGGCAGGAGGACATCGCCGCGGTGTCGACGCCGGTGCAGCTCGCCGTCATGCTGCCGTTCTTCGCGGTGATCTTCCTGAACGACAACGCCACCGCGATGCGGGTGCTGTCCTACCTGCCGTTCTCGTCGCCCACGGCCATGCCGCTGCGACTGTTCACCGGCGACGCGGCCGGGTGGGAGCCGATCGTCTCGCTCGTCATCCTGCTGCTCGCCGCCGGCGCGTTCCTCCTCGCCGGGGCCCGGGTGTACGAGGGGTCGCTCCTGCGCACCAACGGCCGGACCTCGCTGCGTACCGCCTGGCGGGAACGGGAGACGCTCGGCTGAACCGGCGATCGGCCGCCACGCGGGCGTCGGTGTCCCGGTCGGACACCGGCGCCCGCTTGTCGTTCGGCACCGTTCCGCCCACTGTTCGGGGGCGGTGAACAGGCCGAACGCTCCTACGGTGAGCGGGTCCTCACGGCAACGACGTGGTCGTCGCCGGACCCCGGACCGGAAAGGCTCCCGATGCCCGCTACGCCTCGCAGTCCCAGTGGCCGAAGTCGCCGGTACGAGACCAGACCTCGCGCGCCGTCCCGATGTTCCAGGCCGGATCCAACGCGGTCCGGCGGTCGGCGCCGAACCGGGACACCTCCATGTCGCTGAACTGGAACAACCCCCAACGACGTAACCCGTCCCCGACCACCTCGACCCGGTACGGGTCCAGCCCGGACAGACAGCGGGCCACCCGCATCGCCCCGGTCGGATCCTCCGGGAACATCTGCCGCAGGTGCTTGCCGATCCGCTCCCTCGTCCAGGTGGCGGGCACCTTCCGATCGCCCGCCAACTCGTCGAACAACTGCGCGTCAGCGGTGCCACTGACCGGCAGGCCGCCGAACGCCTGGAACACCATCACCCGGCTGGTGGTGTCCGGGCCGAACCAGCCGTCGACCGGCATGGTGAGTCCACCGGCCACCAGGTGCTCCTGGAGGTTCAGCACGCACGGGCCGTACATGCCCTGGCGCAGCACCGCCGGGCAGCCGTCGGTCGGCGAGTTGCCCACCGGAGGGCTGATCAGCGGTCGCAGCGCGCCGGACACCCCGATCATCAGGACGCCGAGCACCGCCACCAGCGCCAGCCGGAGCCAGCGGCGGGCCGGCCAGGGCGCCCCGGGCCGCGGCGGGACCGAGCCGACACTCGGGCCGGTGGTCTCCGGATCGACAGTGGACGGCTCGGCAGAGGTCTCGGCCTGGTCGCTCTCCCCCCTCGCCTGCTCGCCGATGCGGGCCTCGAGGTCGCGCCGTGTCTCCAGCCACCCGTCGACCTCGACCTCCGGCGTACCGCAGGCCGCCAGCAGCGCGACGACGGTGTGCTCCCGGGGCAGTGTCGTCCGCCCCAGCATCGTCGCGAGGGTGCTCGGCGGCAGCCAGTGCCCGGCCGCCGAGGCGCGCTGGGTGATCTCCCGATAGGTCAGGCCGGAACGCCACCGCACGTCCCTGAGCAACGCCACGTACTCCCCCGCCGTGGTCACCTGTGACACCGGACTCCGGGCAGCGTCATCCATCGAGTCTCTCCGCGTCGTCGACATGGTCGAGCCCGGACCGGTGCCGGCGCGAGCCCGTCGGCCGTACAGCGGTCAGCGGCGCGGCCATCGGGAAGTGACGCTAGACAGACCGGTGGGCGGGAACAATGCCCACGTCGCCGCGCTGCGCTGTCCGGGCAGCTCAGGGCGGCCTGTCCGGGTCTTGTCCGACCACCTCGGACAGACGCTGGGACCCGGCTTGCCCGGCCGTCCGCGCTGTCTGGAGAATCGGGCGATGACCACGGGGGAGCTACGCCCGGACGACGCGTCCGACCCGGCCGAGTTCATCGAGTTGCTGCGCGACCTCAAGGAGCGGTCCCGGCTGACATACCGGCAACTGGAGCAGCGCGCCGCAGCCGCCGGTGACGTGTTGGCCCGTAGCACCGCCGCCGACATACTGCGCCGGTCCAGCCTTCCGCGCCCCGAGGTGCTGGCCGCCTTCGTGCGGGCGTGCGGCGCGGAAGACCAGGTCGAGACCTGGCTACGGGCGCGGCACCGTCTCGCGTTGGGCAGCTACCTGCCGACCTCGCCCGGGTCGGAGCACCGGCCCACCGACGGCCCCGCAGCGGGTCCGTCGGTGCCCGAGCCCACCGCCCCGGCACGCTGGTTCGCCCGGCGCACACCGTTGACGCTGCTTGTCGTCGGGGTCCTCCTGGCCGCGGTCGGCGTGGGCGTCTGGATCCAGCGACCGGACGGCGACGAGGGGGCAGGTCAGCTCGCCGGCCCGGGCACCTCGACACCCGCCGCCTCCCCGGCCGCCCCGGAGGCCGACGCCAGCCCGACGATCGCGCCGGACGCGCGCCTGAGCCGGATCCACCCCGCCCGCAGCCCGCAACTCTGCCTCAGTGAGGGGCGTGACCGCACCGGGCAGTACCCGAGCGAGGTGGCGGTCCAACGTCCCTGCGCGGACGCCACCCCACCGGACACCTACCTGGAGCCGGCGGCCGGCGGCCTGTACTTCATCAAGTGGAATCACCCGGCGCACGGGCCGGGCTGCCTCACCATCCGCGACGACGACCCCGGTCGGAACCTGCTCGAACCCGTCACGAAGTGCAGCGACAGCAACTCCGCGCAGCTGTTCCGCTTCGAACCGACCGCGTCCGCACCGACCTCGTACCGGATCAGGCCGAGCGGCACCAACCTGTGCGTCGGGCTCCGCGACGATGACACCGATCCGTCGGCCGAGGCGCATGTCGAGCCGTGCACCGACGGCGCGGACCAGGTGTTCCTGGTCGACCCCCGACCGACCGGCTGACCGGCCGGGCGGGGCGCCGCCGTTCAGCGGGCGGGTGGCACCCGGTCCCAGCCGGCGGGCAACGGGGCCGCCGTCCAGGCGGGGTCGGGCTGCCAGCTGGCCCACGCCGGGTCCCACCAGCGCTCACCGCCATCGAGCAGGGCGGCGATCCGGTCGCCCTCGGCCTGGATGGCGTCGCCCATGCCCGGGTAACGCCCCTCGACGAGGCGCTGGGCGAACATCTCGACGTCCTTCCAGACGTACCTGTCGGCGTCCGCCGCCCACCACAGGTCCAGCTCGTGGTCCAGGGTGTCCACCCCGATCGGCGTACGCCGCACCGGGTCCTGGAGGTTGAAGTACCAGCCGGCGAAGTCGCGCTCGGGCCCCGTCCAGAACACGTCGACCGAGTGCGCCTCACCCGGGCGTTGCAGCATCAGCTTGCCGTGCCCCGACCAGGAGCGGTGCCCGGCGGTCTCCCACGGGTGCCGCCCGCACGGGAAGTCGCCGTTCTCCGGGAAGCCGAACTCGGCCCCCGGCGGGAGGTAGAGGGCGAGCAGGTCGGGTGAGTCCTCGACGCAGATCGTCGGGCAACCGAACCAGACCTCGCCCCGCAGCACCTCCCGCCGTACCACGGTGTCGCCGACCGCGAACCGCTCCACCACGCTGAACCCTTCGTGGGCGTGTTCGGCCCGTGGTGCCGGCCTCGCAGCCGCACCTCGGGAGATCTTGGACAGTTTCCGTTCGCACATGACGGAAACTGTCCAAGATCTCCGTCTCCGGCGGATGCGGGGGCGCGATGACCTCGCGTTGAAGGTGGCCACCGCCCTCAGGCGTCGACGGCCGCCATGACGTCGTCGGAGACGTCGAAGTTGGCGTAGACGTTCTGGACGTCGTCGCAGTCTTCCAGGACGTCGATCAGCTTGAAGATCTTGCGCGCGCCCTCTTCGTCGAGCGGCACGTTGACGCTGGGGATCAGGGAGGACTCGGCCGACTCGTACTCGATGCCGGCATCCTGCAACGCCGTCCGCACCGGGATCAGGTCGGTCGGCTCGGAGACCACCTCGTACGCCTCGCCGATGTCGTTGACCTCTTCGGCGCCGGCGTCCAGGACGGCCATCATCACGTCGTCCTCGCTGGTGCCCTCCTTGGGGACGATCACGACGCCCTTGCGGGAGAACATGTACGACACCGAGCCGGCGTCGGCGAGCGAGCCGCCGTTGCGGGTCAGCGCGGTGCGCACCTCGGTCGCCGCACGGTTGCGGTTGTCGGTGAGGCACTCGATGAGCATGGCCACGCCGCTCGGGCCGTACCCCTCATACATGATCGTCTGCCAGTCGGCGCCACCGGCTTCCAGGCCGGAGCCGCGCTTGACGGCGCGATCGATGTTGTCGTTCGGCACCGAGCTCTTCTTCGCCTTCTGGATCGCGTCGAAGAGCGTCGGGTTGCCGGAGGGGTCACCGCCGCCGGTCCGTGCGGCCACCTCGACGTTCTTGATCAGCTTGGCGAACATCTTGCCGCGCTTGGCGTCGATGACGGCCTTCTTGTGCTTGGTCGTCGCCCACTTTGAGTGGCCGGACATCTTCTACCTCCGTCTGTCATTCCACGCCTGCATCGACTGCCGCACCGATGACGCGCCGCATCGGGCGGTCCGGCGGCCGGTCGGCTCCGCGGGAATTGCCGCGCTGGGCGACGGCCCTGCCGAACCGCGGCAATCTTACCGAGGTCACACCCGGGCGTGTCACATCCGGCACCCGCCGGGGTGCCGCCGGTGACCCGCAGGACAACCACCAGGGGCCGGAGAACATGCCCGGCGGTCGGGCGGCGGGGCCGCTCAGGCGGCGCGGACCAGATCCACGAAGTACGCGTGCACCCGCAGGTCACCGGTCAACTCCGGGTGGAACGAGGTGGCCACGAGGTTGCCCTGTCGGACCGCGACGATCCGGTCGGCTGCCGGGCCACCGGTCACCGTGCCGATGACCTGGACACCGGTGCCGACCCGTTCGACCCAGGGCGCGCGGATGAACACCGCGTGGAACGGCTCCCCCGGCACCCCGGTGATCTCCACCGGCGCCTCGAACGAGTCGACCTGCCGGCCGAACGCGTTGCGCCGGACGGTCATGTCGATGCCGGCGAAACCCCGCTGGTCGGGTCTGCCGTCGAGCACCTCGGTCGCCAACATGATCATGCCGGCGCAGGAGCCGTAGATCGGCATGCCGTCGGCGATCCGCTTGTCGATCGGCTCGCGCATCTCGAAGATGTCGCTGAGCTTGCTGATGGTGGTGGACTCGCCGCCGGGGATGACCAGGCCGTCGACCGCGTCCAACTCGGCCGGACGACGCACCGGGCGGGCGTCCGCGCCCGCCGCGGCCAGCGCCGCCACGTGCTCGCGCACGTCGCCCTGGAGCGCGAGCACACCGATGGTGGGCGCGCCCATGCCTACCAACCCCGCTCGGCCAGGCGGTGCGGCTGCGGGATCTCGTCGACGTTGATGCCGACCATCGCCTCACCGAGACCCCGGGAGACCTTGGCCAGCACGTCCGGGTCGTCGTGGAAGGTGGTCGCCTTGACGATCGCGGCGGCCCGCTGAGCCGGGTTGCCCGCCTTGAAGATGCCGGACCCGACGAAGACACCCTCCGCGCCGAGCTGCATCATCATCGCCGCGTCGGCCGGAGTCGCGATCCCGCCCGCGGTGAACAGCACCACCGGCAGCTTGCCGCTCTCGGCGACCTCCTTGACCAGCTCGTACGGGGCCTGCAGCTCCTTGGCCGCGACGTACAGCTCGTCGGCCGGCAGCGAGGAGAGCCGGCGGATCTCCTGACGGATCTTCCGCATGTGGGTGGTGGCGTTGGAGACGTCGCCGGTGCCCGCCTCGCCCTTGGAACGGATCATGGCCGCGCCCTCGGTGATCCGTCGCAGCGCCTCGCCCAGGTTCGTCGCGCCACAGACGAAGGGCACGGTGAACGCCCACTTGTCGATGTGGTTCGCGTAGTCGGCCGGGGTCAGCACCTCGGACTCGTCGACGTAGTCCACACCGAGCGACTGGAGGATCTGCGCCTCCACGAAGTGACCGATGCGGGCCTTGGCCATCACCGGGATGGAGACCGCCTCGATGATCCCGTCGATCATGTCGGGGTCGCTCATCCGGGACACCCCGCCCTGCGCGCGGATGTCGGCGGGCACCCGCTCCAGGGCCATCACCGCGACGGCACCGGCGTCCTCGGCGATCTTGGCCTGCTCGGCGTTGACGACATCCATGATCACGCCGCCCTTGAGCATCTCGGCCATGCCACGCTTCACGCGGGCGGTGCCGACGACGGGGGCGCTACCGGTGTTCGAGACGGTGTTTTCGGGCACGGGTCATCGCTCCTTCGACATGCTCTGGGGGGTGGCCAGCGAAAATGCTACGCGCGGTGCAACGCCGTACCGACAGCCAATCAGACCCCCGGTGGCCTGCCCTGTGGCAGCGGTCACCCCGGCCCGTCGGGGAGCGGGCGGCGACCGGCGGGGTCAGGCGGCGGGAACGTCCGCCGGCACGACGAGGGTGGGGTCGTCGATGTCGAAGTAGCGCGGCCACTCCCGACCCCGCCCCATCCGCAACAGGCGCACCAGCGGCCGGCTGCGCGCCGAGCGGGCGTCGCGGACCAGATCGGTGTGCACCTGCCGGGACAGCGCGAGCCGACGACTCGCGGCGATGACCGCCGCGCAGTCCGGGTCACCCGGGTCCAACTGGACGCCGCGCAACTGCCGGGTGAGGTCGTTCTCCGCCGCCTCCCGCTCGTCCGGGCTGGCGTCCAGCGCGATCCGGGCCGCCGCGTACAGCTCGACGCCGAACCGTCGCTCGGCCAGGACCGCGGCCGCCGCCGCGCGGCGCAACAGGTGGGCGTCGAGGGCCCGGGCCGCCAGCTCCGCGCGGCCCTGCAGCCGCTCGACCCGGCCGGCGGTCCAGATGAGGTACGCCGCGACCAGCCCCACGACCACGCTCGCGGCCACCACCCACCACATGTGCGGCATCGTAGTGCTGCTCCGTTTCGTCCGATTGGGCGCGGCCGCACCGGGTCCCGCCGGTCACCTCCGCACCATCCGTCACACCCGGCTCAGCCCAACCCCACCCACTCCTGGTCGATGACCCGCCCGTCGGTTGCCTCGATCGCCGCTGCGTATACCTCCAGAACGCGGCGGGCAACCACCGGCCAGTCGAAATTCGCGACCACCTGATCGCCGCAGGCACTCAGGGCGGCCCGCCCGGCCGGGTCGTCCAGCAGCTCACCCAGCACGTCACGCAGCCCCAGCGGGTCACCGGTGGGGAAGAGCCGACCGGCCCGCCCACCGTCGAGCACCCGCCGAAACGCGTCCAGGTCGCTGGCGACCACAGTCGTACCCGCCGCCAGCGCCTCGGTGAGGATCATGCCGAACGACTCACCGCCGGTGTTCGGTGCGACGTAGAGGTGCACGCTGCGCAGCATGCGCGCCTTGTCCGCTTCGCTGACCAGGCCGAGGAACGTGATCCGGTCGTGCAGTTCGGCGGGAAACTGGTCGTACAGGTCGTCCGGGTCACCCGGGCCGGCGACGAGCAGCCGCAGACCGGGCCGGTTGGCGGCCAGCGCCACGAACGCGTCACGCAGCACCGGGAAGCCCTTGCGCGCCTCGGTGAACCGGCCCAGGAAGCCGAGCGTGCCGCCGGTGCCGTCAGCGCACTCCCCCGGCCAGCCCGGCAACGGCTCGGCGTCGGCGAACTTGGCCACCGCCACCCCGTTGGGGATCTCCACCGCACCGCCGTCCATGTGCTCGACCTGCACCTTGCGGGCCAGCGCGCTCACCGCGATCCGGGCCGTGATCCGCTCCAGGACGATCTGGAGGACCCCCTGCGCGGCGGCGAGGACCCGCGAACGGGTCATCGCGGTGTGGAACGTGGCCACCACCGGGCCACGGGCGGAGAGCACGGCCAGCAACGACAGGCTCAGCGTCAGCGGCTCGTGTACGTGCAGCACGTCGAAGTCGCCGTTGGTGATCCACCGACGGACCCGGGCAGTCGACACCGGGCCGAACGCGATCCGGGCCACCGAACCGTTGTACGGCAGCGGAACGGCCCGACCGGCGGACACCACGTACTCCGGCACCGGGGAATCCTCGTCCGCAGGCGCGAGCACGCTGACCTCGTGGCCCAACGCGATCAGCGCCTCGGCGAGGTCCATGACGTGGTTCTGCACCCCACCGGGCACGTCGAAGGAGTACGGGCACACGATGCCGATCCGCATCCGTCAGCCCACCTCCTCAGGCCTGGCCGGAGGTCGACGAGGGCAGCGCCGCGCCCTCCCCCGACCTCGCCTGGTCCAGCCACATCCGCTGCAACATGTGCCAGTCTTCCGGATGCCGGGCGATACCCGCCGCCAGACGGTCGGCGATCAGCTGGGTCAGCGACCGGACCCGCTGGTCCAGCGGCCCCACCTCGGGCCCCGGCACCGGCAACGGACCGGCGAGCGACGCGCAGGCGGCGTCCGGTTCGTACCACATCGAGGCCACGTAGAGCGGCGCACCCGTGTGCAGCGCGAGCAGTGCCGGCCCGGCGGGCATCCGGGTCTTCCCACCGAAGAAGTCCACCTCCACCCCCCGGGCGGAGAGGTCACGGTCGGCAAGCAACGGCACCACCGCACCGGCGCGTACGCGATCGAGCAGCACGTCGAACGCCGGACGCGGGCCCCCGTGGGTCGGCAGGATCTCCATCCCGAGGACCTCTCGGAACGCCAGGAAACGCTTGTACACACCCTCCGGCTTGAGCCGCTCCATCACCGTGGTGATCGGCCAGCCGGTGGCCGCCACCCAGGCGCCGGCGGCGTCCCAGTTGCCGGCGTGCGGCAGCGCCACCACCGCGCCCCGGCCGGCGGCCACATCGGCGGCGAGCAGGTCCGCGCCCTCCAGCCGGAAGGTGGAAAGGATCTGCGACCGACTCAGACCGGGCAGCCGGAACGCCTCCATCCAGTACCGGGCGTACGAGCGCAACCCGCGCTTGACGAGGTCGTCCAGCTCGGCGTCGGGCAGCTCCGGGCCGACCACCCGGCGCAGGTTCGCGCGCAGTCGGGCCGTACCCCCGCCGCCGCGTCGGTGGGCGCGGTCCGCGCCCGCCCGGAACGCCGCCGCCACCAGCGGCCGGGGTAGCGCGCGGACCACCCGCCACCCGGCGACGTAGCCCAGCTCGGTGAGGTTCACGCGACTCCGCCGGCGGTCGTCCGACGACCGGCACTCACGCCTGGCCGTCCGGCTGGAGCTGCTGGGCCTGGCGGTAGACGTGCGTCATCCGCTGCCCCACCGTGAAGATCGAGACGGCGGCGAGCAGCCAGAGCGCGATCTCCAGCGCCGGGTCCACACCGACGCCGGTGAGGATGCCGCCGACCCCGACGATCAGCAACCGCTCGGTGCGTTCGGCGATGCCCACGTTGCAGGTCATGCCGAGCCCCTCGGCGCGGGCCTTCACGTAGGAGACCAGGCTGCCGGCGGCCAGGCAGACCAACGCGGCGGCCACCCCGGAGTGGTCGCCCTGCGTGGCAAGCCAGTACGCCACGGCGCCGAAGACGGCGCTGTCGGCGACCCGGTCCATGCTTGAGTCGAGGAACGCGCCGAACCTGGTCGAGCCGCCGCTCATCCGGGCCATCGTCCCGTCGAGCAGGTCGGTGAGCGCGAACAGGGTGACGATCAACGCGCCCGCGACCAGATGGCCGCGAGCACCGAAGCCGAGCGCACCGACGAGCACACCAACGGTGCCCGCGACGGTGACGGCATTGGGGGTGACGCCCGCGCGCAGCAGGGCACGGGCAATCGGCTCGACGACGCGGGTCATCCCCGCGCGGGCCGACACTTGGAAGATCTTCGCCATGGCGGTCCCCACGATAACGGTCCGCCCAGCTCCGGCGATACGGACCGTCCCGCCGACCCGCCCGGGGGAGGCTTGTGCCTACCCGGCAACGGGTGTGAGATCGAGCCGGGAGGTGAGCCAGCTCACCCGTCCGCCCGTCCCGTTCCCGCTGTGCGACAGACCACCGGAGGATATCGC
This sequence comes from Micromonospora sp. NPDC003944, assembly GCF_053605225.1. Taxonomy (NCBI): domain Bacteria; kingdom Bacillati; phylum Actinomycetota; class Actinomycetes; order Micromonosporales; family Micromonosporaceae; genus Micromonospora; species Micromonospora sp. NPDC003944. The sequence continues at coordinate 54,821 of NZ_JBSGIV010000028.1, read as the reverse complement.
CGCGCACTCGCCCCGGGCCGCTTCCCGTCGCGCGGCGGTCGCCACCACCACCGGCTGAGGGAGGTGCGCCCCATGGCGCAGAAGAGTCACGACAAGGGTTCCACCGGCGGCGCGCCGGTGGTGACCGAGCCCGAGCGGGTCCGCAACGTGGTGCTCGTCGGGCACTCCGGGGCGGGCAAGACCACCCTGGTCGAGGCCCTGCTCGCGGCCACCGGCACGATCGGCCGCGCCGGCACCGTGGTCGACGGCACCACCGTCGGCGACCACGACCCCGCAGCCGTACGCCAGCAGCGCTCGGTCAGCCTGTCCTGCGCGCCGCTGCTGCACAACGGCATCAAGGTCAACCTGCTGGACACCCCCGGGTACGCCGACTTCGTCGGCGAGCTGCGCGCCGGGCTGCGGGCCGCCGACGCCGCCCTCTTCGTGGTCTCCGCGGCCGGCGGCATGGACGCGGCCACCGTCGCGCTCTGGGAGGAGTGCGCCGCCGTCGACATGCCCCGCGCGGTCGCGGTGGCCCGACTGGACCAGCCCCGCGCCGACGTCGACGAGACGGTGGCGCTCTGCCAACGCCTCTTCGGCGACAACGTGATGCCGCTCTACCTGCCGATGCTCGGCGACGACGGGGTGTCCACCGAGGGTCTGCTCGGTCTGATCACCCGTCGGGTGTTCGACTACAGCGCCGGGCTCCCCGCCGACGTCCGCGCCCCGGACCCGGAGCACCAGCGGGCCATCGACGAGTCCCGTGACGAGCTGATCGAGGGGATCATCGCCGAGAGCGAGGACGAGACCCTCATGGACCGCTACCTCGACGGCGAGGAGATCAGCGACGAGGTGCTCATCGACGACCTGGAGAAGGCCGTCGCCCGGGGCCACTTCTACCCGGTGGTGCCGGTCTGCGCCCAGACCGGCGTCGGGCTGGACGTGCTGCTGGAGGTGCTGACCGCCGCGTTCCCGTCGCCGCTGGAGCACGAGCTGCCGGCGGTGACCGGCGTGGACGGCTCGCCCCGTCCACCGTTGAGCTGCGACCCGACCGGGCCGCTCGTCGCCGAGGTCGTCAAGACCACCGTCGACCGCCACGTCGGTCGGGTCTCGCTGGTCCGGGTCTTCTCCGGCACGCTGCGCCCCGACCAGACCGTGCACGTCTCCGGGCACGGCCTGGCCGAACGCGGGCACCCCGACCACGACGCCGACGAGCGGGTCGGGCACATCTACACCCCGCTCGGCGCCACCCTGCGGGAGGTGTCGCTCTGTGTGGCCGGCGACCTCTGCGCGATCACCAAGTCGGGCAGCGCCGAGACCGGCGACACCATCTCGAGCCGGGACGACCCACTGCTGATCGCCCCCTGGGAGATGCCCGAGCCGCTGCTGCCGGTGGCGATCGTGGCCCGGAGCCGCGCCGACGAGGACGCCCTGGCCCGCAACCTCGCCCGGCTGGTCGCGGGCGACCCCACGCTGCGGCTGGAGCGCAACCCGGAGACCCACCAGTTGGTGCTCTGGTGCATGGGCGAGGCACACGCCGACGTGGTGCTCGACCGACTGCGCGCCGGAGGCGTCGAGCTGGACACCGAACCGGTCAAGGTGTCGCTACGCGAGACGCTCACCGTCCCCGCGAAGGGCCACGGCCGCCACGTCAAGCAGTCCGGCGGCCACGGCCAGTACGCCGTCTGCGACATCGAGGTCGAGCCGCTGCCCCGTGGCAGTGGCTTCGAGTTCGTCGACCGGGTGGTCGGCGGTGCGGTCCCGCACACCTACATCCCGTCCGTGGAGAAGGGCGTCCGCGCCCAACTCGAGCGCGGACTGGTCGCCGGCCACCCCGTGGTGGACCTGCGGGTGACCCTGGTCGACGGCAAGGCGCACAGCGTCGACTCCTCCGACGCGGCCTTCCAGACCGCCGGCGCGCTGGCACTGCGGGACGCCGCCGAGCGCGGCCAGCCAGCCCTCCTGGAGCCCATCGACGAGGTCACCATCCGAGTACCGGACGGCTCGGTGGGCACCGTGATGGGCGACCTGTCCGGCCGACGCGGCCGGGTGCTCGGCACCGAACCCGACCCGGACACCGAGGGCCGCACCCTCGTCCGCGCGGAAGTGCCAGCCACCGAACTTCTTCGGTACGCCGTCGAGCTGCGCTCCATGACGGCCGGCACCGGTACCTTCCGCCGCCACTTCGTCCGCCACGACCCCATGCCCACCCACCTGGCCGACCAGACCCGCAAAGAACAAAACCCCTAACCCACCCCGCCCCTGTCCCTGTCCCTGTCCCTGTCCCCGGCCCTGTTCCTGTCCCCGGCCCCGGCCCGGCCCGGCCCCGCCCCGCCCCGCCCCGCCCCGCCCCGCCCCGCCCCGCCCCGCCCCGCCCCGGCGATCTTGCACTTTCGGTCGACGATATGTCGCTATCACGGCTTAAGTCCCCGCAGAAAGTGCAAGATCGGCGAGAGGTCGGCACGTCCCGGGGTCGATCATGGGGTTGTGGTGGGGGAAAGGTTGGTTCTTGCCCTATTTGTGAGGCACCACAACTCCTTGATCGGCACGGGTGGGCGCGGCGCGGCGCGGGCACGGCGCGGCGCGGGCGCGGCGCGGGGCACGGCGCGGGGCACGGCGCGGGGCGGGGCTGGGGGTTTGTGGATCTGTTAGGGGTGGACTGTGGGGTGGGTTGGGCGGGGCCAGTGGGGGCGGTCGGCGTCACGGAGGGCGGCGGTGCGGACGGCGGCGAGCTGACGTTCCACCTCGACGAACTGGTCCGCCGGCAGTGGGCCCCGGTGCAGCGCTGCGGCGTTCTCCTCGACCTGGGCGACCGTACGGCAGCCCGGGATCGGGATGGTGCGACCGCTGCGCGCCCAGATCCAACCCAACGCGCCCTGGGCGAGGGTGCGCCCGTCGGCGGTGAGGGCGGCACGGACCGCACCGACCCGGCGCAGCCACTCCGGTGCCGGACGGCCACCCCGGAACCACTCCAGCCAGCCCGGAGCCAGCCCCCGTACGTCGTCGCGGGGCAGTGTCGACCCGGCCGAGTACTTGCCGGTGAGCAGCCCCATCCCGAGTGGGCTCCGGTTCACGCTGGCCAGGTCGTACTTGTCGCAGACGGCGAGCAGCTCGGGGGTGTCGCGCAGCACCGACAGGGTGTGTTGCACGGCGGTGGCCCCGGCGGCGGCGTTCCCGAACGCGGCGGCCCGGTCGGGGCGGTCGGTGCTCCACCCGTACGCGCGGAACAGCCCCTCGGCCACCAGGTCCTCGCAGGCACCGATCAGCGCCTGGGCCCTCGGCACCGGCAGGTCGGCCAGGTGCAGCTGGTAGAGGTCGATCCGGTCGGTGCCCAGCCGGCGCAGCGAGGCGATCACTGCGGTACGCAGGTAACCGGGCGACGCGTCCTCGCCGGTCGCCTGGCGGGTGGACTCGTCGAAGGTGTACCCCCACTTGGTGGCGATCACGGCGTCGTCGCGGCGACCGGCGAGCGCGCGACCGAGCACCCGCTCGCTGTGCCCCGCCCCGTACGTGTCGGCGGTGTCGAAGAGGGTGATGCCCACCTCGAGCGCCCGGCGTACCGCCCGCACCGACTCGTCGTCGTCGACCGCGCCCCAGCCCAGCGGCTGGGTGCCCTCAGACCAGGGCCCGCCGATCGCCCAGCACCCCATGCCGAGGGCGCTGACCTCGATGCCGCTGCGCCCCAAGGGCCGTGTCGTGACTGCCATCGGCCGATCGTGCCACCTCGGCAGGCCGGGGCGTAGCAGATCCGCAGGGCGGACGCGCGGGTGCGCGGGGCCGGTCACGGCGCGGCATGATCGGCGCCACGCGACGGCTCGGGGTGGACATCGGCGGAGTGGTCATCGAGCCGGCCGACGACGACGCGGACACGTCGTTCTTCGGCGCGCACTACCTGCGTACGCCTGTCGTCGCCGGGGCCTTCGACGCGCTCGCGGCGATCAGCCCGTCGTTCGACGAGGTGCACCTGGTGTCCACGTGCGGGAGCAGGCTCGGCGGCGTCAGGACGGCCAGGCGCGGGCGAGCAGGTCGCGGGTGTCGTGCAGCAACTGCGGCAGCACCTTGGTCCGGCCGATCACCGGCATGAAGTTCGCGTCGCCGCCCCACCGGGGCACCACGTGCTGGTGCAGGTGCGCGGCGATGCCGGCGCCGGCCACCCCACCCTGGTTCATGCCCAGGTTGAAGCCGTGGGCGTTGCTCACCTTACGGATCACCCGCATGGCGGTCTGGGTGTACGACGCCAGCTCGATGGTCTCCGGCACGTCCAGGTCGGTGTAGTCCGCGACGTGCCGGTAGGGGCAGACCAGCAGGTGGCCCGGGTTGTACGGGTAGAGGTTGAGCACCACGAACACGTGCTCGCCACGGGCGACCACCAGGCTCTCCTCCGGGGGCAGCTTGGGCCCCTGGCAGAAGGGGCAGCCGGTGGGCTTCTCGTAGCCCTCGGCCGGGCGGTCCTCGCCGGAGATGTAGGTCATCCGGTGCGGCGTCCAGAGCCGCTCCAGGCCGTCCGCCATGCCGTCGATGTCCGTGTGCCGTTCCGCCCCTGTCACGAGCCGATCCTACGGAGCCGCGCGGGCGCGCCGCGACACCCGCCGTCCGGAAAACCAACCCTGCAAGTTCTTGACGAATCAAAGCCAAGGCTTGAAACTTCCATGCATCCACGCACTTCCATGCATTGATGGAGGGTTTCCATGTTCCGACGGCTCGGCAGGTTCCTCGCGGCACTTGCGCTGACCGCCGCCACCACAGTGGCCGGCGTCACCCTCACCGCCGGCGCGGCCCAGGCGGACGGCTGCTACACCTGGGGACGCACCCTGGCCCAGGGTGCGTCCGGCGAGGACGTCCGGCAACTCCAGATCCGGGTCGCCGGCTACCCCGGCTACGGCGCGGTGCTCGGCCTCGACGGCGCGTTCGGCCCGGCCACCCGGTCGGCGGTGATCCGCTTCCAGCAGGCGTACGGGCTGCCGGCGGACGGGATCGCCGGCCCGCAGACGTTCAACCGGCTGTACGCCCTCCAGGACGACGACTGCACCCCGGCCAACTTCAGCTACGCCGAGCTGAACAAGTGCAACAGCGACTGGTCCGGCGGTGCCGTCTCGGCGAGCACCGCCCGGTTCAACGCGCTCGTCTCGATGTGGAAACTCCAGGCCATGCGGCACGCCCTCGGAGACGTGGCCATCGCGATCAGCAGCAGCTTCCGCAGCTACGCCTGCAACAGCGCGGTCGGCGGAGCGTCGAACAGCCGCCACCTGTACGGCGACGGGGTGGACCTGGTCGGCTCCCCGTCGTTCTGCCGGCTGGCCCAGCAGGCCCGCAACCACGGCTTCGGGCAGATCCTCGGCCCCGGCTACCCGGACCACAACGACCACACCCACGTCGCGGCGGTCGGGGGCTGGTCAGCGCCGAACTGCGGCATCTGACCCCCCGGCGCCACCCCGATCGGCGCCACCCCCACCAGTGCTGGCCGCCGGCCGCCGGCTCAGACCGCGGCGAAGATCGCGCTCGAACATGGAAGTAGTGGCCTCCCCGGTGCTGGAGGCCACTACTTCCTGGATCGAGCACGATCATGCGGCAGGCAGGCAGACCGGCGCAGGCAGATCCGCGCAGGCAGGCCCGCAGGGCGGTTGCGCTACTCGGCGGCGGCGGAGGGGCCGATGTTGGTACGGGAGCTGACCACGTCGAGCACGTGGGTCACCGCCTCGGCGACCGGCACACCGTTGCGCTGCGAACCGTCGCGGTAGCGGAAGGAGACCGTGCCGGCGGCCACGTCGTCGTCACCGGCGATCACCATGAACGGGATCTTCTGCTGCTGGGCCGTCCGGATCTTCTTCTGCATCCGGTCGTCACCGGCGTCCACCTGGGCGCGGATGCCCTCGGCGCGCAGCGCCGCCACGAAGCCGTGCAGGTAGTCGGTGTGGTCCTCACGGATCGGGATGCCCACCACCTGCACCGGGGCCAGCCAGGCCGGGAACGCGCCGGCGTAGTGCTCGGTGAGCACCCCGAAGAACCGCTCGATCGACCCGAACAGCGCACGGTGGATCATGACGGGTCGCTGGCGGCTGCCGTCGGCGGCCTGGTACTCCAGCGCGAACCGCTCGGGCTGGTTGAAGTCGACCTGGATGGTGGACATCTGCCAGGTCCGGCCGATGGCGTCGCGGGCCTGCACGGAGATCTTCGGCCCGTAGAACGCCGCGCCGCCCGGGTCGGGCACCAGCTCCAGGCCGGAGGTCGCGGCGGCGGTGCGCAGCGCCTCGGTGGCCTCCTCCCAGTCCTCGTCCGCGCCGATGAACTTGGGCGAGTCGTCCCGGGTCGACAGCTCCAGGTAGAAGTCGTCGAGGCCGTAGTCGCGCAGCAGGTCGAGCACGAAGCTGAGCAGCGTGGACAGCTCGCCGGCCATCTGCTCGCGGGTGCAGTAGATGTGCGAGTCGTCCTGGGTCAGGCCCCGGACCCGGGTCAGGCCGTGCACCACGCCGGACTTCTCGTACCGGTAGACGGTGCCGAACTCGAACATCCGCAGCGGCAGCTCCCGGTACGACCGCCCGCGCGACCTGAAGATCAGGTTGTGCATCGGGCAGTTCATCGCCTTGAGGTAGTAGTCCGCGCCCTCCAGCTGCATGGGCGGGAACATGGTGTCCGCGTAGTACGGCAGGTGACCGGAGGTCTGGAAAAGCTGCGCCTTGGAGATGTGCGGGCTGTTGACGAACTCGTACCCCGCCTCCTCGTGCCGCTGGCGGGAGTAGTTCTCCATCTCGCGGCGGATGATGCCGCCCTTGGGGTGGAAGACCGCCAGGCCGGAGCCGATCTCGTCGGGGAAGCTGAACAGGTCGAGGTCCGCGCCGAGCTTGCGGTGGTCGCGCCGGGCGGCCTCCTCCAACAACTTGAGGTACGCCTTGAGCTCGTCGCGGGTCGGCCACGCGGTGCCGTACACCCGCTGTAGTTGGGGGTTCTTCTCCGACCCCCGCCAGTATGCGGCGGCGGAGCGCATCAGCTTGAACGCGCCGATCAGTCGGGTGGTCGGCAGGTGCGGGCCCCGGCACAGGTCCGACCAGCAGACCTTGTCCTCCTTGGCGTCGAGGTTGTCGTAGATGGTCAGCTCGCCGCCGCCGACCTCCATCACCTCGTCGGTGTCCAGGCCCTCGCCCTTGACCTCGATCAACTCCAGCTTGAACGGCTCGTCGGCCAGCTCGGAGCGGGCCTCGTCCAGGCTGCCGAAGCGGCGGCGACGGAACCGCTGCCCGGACTTGATGATCTCCTGCATGCGCTTCTCGAGCTTGCTGAGGTCATCGGGCTGGAACGGCTTGTCGACGTCGAAGTCGTAGTAGAAGCCGTTCTCGATGGGCGGGCCGATGCCCAGCTTCGCCTCGGGGAAGACGTCCTGCACGGCCTGGGCGAGGACGTGCGCGGTGGAGTGGCGCAGCACGTTGAGCCCGTCGGGCGAGTCCAGGCTGACCGGCTCGACGACGGTCTCCTCGGTCGGAGCCCAGTCCAGGTCACGCAGCTGACCCTGCGGGTCGCGGACCACGACGATCGCCTTGGGGCCGTTCGCGGGCAGTCCGGCCGCGGCCACCGCGTCGGCCGCCGTCGTCCCGGCGGCGACGACGACGGGGTCGGCCACGGCGGGGGTACGGGGTGCGGACACGGTGACTCCTCCACGTGGTACGAAACGGTGCCGATCCTCGGCTCCTGCCGATGCTATCGGTCGCCCCGCCCGCGACCGGGAAGGGCACCTTCCTTACCGCCGACGTTGAACCTTTCGCGCCCCGCAGCCGAACTAGAGGGTGTGGCCGGAAACCGGTGCCGGCCGCGTCGACACGGATGGGGGCACGAGATGGCGAGCACGTACGGCGGTGGCCGTCGGCGGCGGATCGTGGCGGCGACCGCGGTGACCGCCGCTGGGCTGCTGCTCTGGCCGGGTGCGGCGTACGCGGCGGACCTGACGACCACCCCGACCGAGGCACGACAGGGCGAGGCGGTACGGCTGGAGTTCAGCGTCCCGGAGGAGCGGGCCGGCACGACGACCAAGCAGATCGAGGTCCGGCTGCCGACCGACGCGCCGATCGCCGAGGTCTACCCGATGTCGGTGGACGGCTGGGCGCCCCGGCTCAGCTCCCGCACCCTGGACAAGCCGCTGCCCGGCATCCACTCCTCCGGGGTGAGCACGGTGACCACGGCGGTGACCTGGGTCCGGGTCGGTGCGAGCGCGCCGGGGCCGGCCCGGTTGGCGCTCTCCATGGGGCCGATGCCGCAGACCGAGCGGCTCACCTTCGAGGTCGTCCAGACGTACGCCGACGGCACGGTGGTCACCTGGGCGGACGCCGCCGGCCCACACCGGGCTCCGGCGCTCACCCTGCTGCCGGCGGCGCCCGGCGCGGCCGGTCCGGCCGCCCACCACGGCGGCCCGGCGGCCGGCGCACCCGCCGCTGGGGACAGCGGTGCAGACGCGGCACCGCCGGCCCGGGCGGGCGGCACCGACGAGGGCAGTGCCGACGGGATGCTGGCCGCCGGCCTGCTGGCCGGGCTGGGCGGCGGCGCGGCGATCGGCTGGCTGGTCAGCCGGTGGCGTCGACGCGACCCGGGCGAGGCCACCGCGCTCGCCGAGGTGACCGGCGACCCGGACGAGACCGCGACGCCGGACGCGAGGCGTGTCGAGGCGGCGACCCTTGCCGAGATAACCGGCCGCGCTGTCTCTCCAGCATCGCGTTGATCCACTCGGGTTTCCAGAAACCGCGGCATCCCCGTCGGCCGGACAGCCCGACCTTCACGAACCCGAGTCGATCACCTCCAGGCCACCCGGCCAGCACAGTCGCGGCAGCCAGGTAGGTAGCGGCTCCGGGCGGCAAGCCAGCCTGCCCGGTCGCCAGGCACGTCGCAACGCGATCAACTTGCCAGGCCAAGTACGGTCTTGTCGTGGCCTCCGTGCTCCTGGTCGAAGACGATCACGTCGTACGCGGCGCGATGCTGCGGTCCCTCACCGACCGGGGGCATGCCGTGCACGCCGTGGGGACGGCGTTGGACGCGCTGCGTCGGGTGGCCGCGGAGACACCCGACCTGGTGGTGCTCGACCTCGGCCTGCCCGACCTGGACGGCTCGGACGCGCTGCGGATGCTGCGCGGCATCACCGACGTCCCGATCATCATCGCCACCGCCCGTGACGACGAGCAGTCGGTCGTGAAGCTGCTGCGCGCCGGCGCCGACGACTACATGGTCAAGCCGTTCACCGGGGCGCACCTCGATGCGCGGATCACCACCGTGCTGCGCCGGGCCGGCCGGGCCAGTCGGTCCGTGCAGCCCGCGGTGCACAGCGTCGGCGGGCTGCGGGTGGACGTGGGCGAACGCAGCGCCCACCTCGACGGGGAGCCGCTGGCGCTGACCCGCAAGGAATTCGACCTGTTGGCGTATCTCGCCGCACGACCTGGGCGGGTAGTGTCCCGCCGGGAACTCTTGGAGGAGGTATGGCGGCAGCCATCGGTCGGCGAGGACCAGACCATCGACGTTCACCTGTACTGGCTCCGCCGAAAGATGGGCGAGTCCGCGGCGAAGCCGCGCTACCTGCGCACCGTGCGGGGGGTGGGATTCCGGCTGGTAGCACCGGACTGAGGACGGCGCTGGCCCTGCTCACGGCCGGCATGTGCAGTCTCGTGGCGCTCGCGTTCCTGATCCCGCTCGGGCTCAGCCTGCGCGAGCAGAGCCGCAACGAGGCGATCGCCGACGCGGCCCGGCGCAGCGCGCTGGTGACCGGCGCGCTGGCGGTGAGCACCGATCCGGCGGTCGTCGAGCGCGCCGTGGTGGCAAGTGCCGAGGGTGCCCCCACCCGCCCCGTGGTGCACGGGTTGGGGCTGGACGAGTCGGCCGGTCGGGCCAGCGGCAGCGACCTGGACCGGGCCCGCGCCGAGCGCCAGTCGTTGCTCGTCGACGTCGACGGGGGTGTCGCCCGGCTCGATCCGGTCGTCCTCGGTGACCGGACCGCGGTGGTCGAGGTGTTCCTTCCGGAGTCCACGCTTGGCGAGGGCGCCGGCGGCACCTGGCTGCTGCTGTTCGCGGTCGGTGCGGCGATGGCCGGCGCGGCGGTGTTGGTGGTCGACCGGGTCGCCGCCCGCGCGGTGGACGCGACCCGGGGTCTGGTCAAGGCCGCGCTCTCCGTGGGCGACGGCGACCTCGGCGTGCGCGTCGAGCCGACAGGTCCCCGCGAGGTGGCCGAGGCCGGGTACGCCTTCAACCGGATGGCCGACCGGCTGGACGCCGCCCGCACCGACGAGCGGGAGTTGGTGGCCGACCTGTCGCACCGGCTGCGTACCCCGTTGACGGTGCTGCGGTTGGACGCCGAGGCGTTGGAGTCCGACGACACGAGCGTGGGTTCGTTCAGCCCGGCGGAGTTGGACCGGCTGCGCGGGATCCGGCGGATCCGGCAGGCGATCGTCACCCTGGAGGGTGAGATCGACGTACTGATCAAGACCACCCGTAAGGCGGTCGCGCACGAGGCCGGGCCGGCGATGTGCGACGTCAGCGAGGTGGTCCGGGACCGGATGGTGTTCTGGGCGGCGTTGGCCGGCGACCAGAATCGGCCACACCGGGTCAACGGGGCGCAGCTGCGCATCCCGGCGCCGGTGCCGCGGGCCGAGCTGGCCGCCGCACTGGACGCGGTGATCGGCAACGTCTTCCGCTACACCCCGCAGGGCACCGCGTTCGAGGTGGCCGTGTCCCGGCGCGACGGTTATGTCGCGATCCGGATCGACGACGCCGGCCCGGGCATCGCCAACCCGGACCGGGCACTGCGCCGGGGCGCCAGTGACCAGGGCTCGACCGGGCTCGGTCTGGACATCGCCAAGCGGGTCGCGTTGCAGGCCAACGGTTCGGTGAGCATCGACCGCGCCCGACTGGGCGGAGCCAGCGTGGTGATGCTGCTCGCCGACCCGGAGGCGACGCCCCGGCAGGTCAGCCGCTTCGGTCTGGTCGGTCGGATGGCCCGCGACGCCCGGGACACGAAGGCCAGTGGCCGCCGCTGGCCCCGCCAACGCCCCACCGACGACTGACCGGGCCGAACCCCGGGTTTGTGCGCCGGCGCAAGTCTTCCTTAGATCGCGGTTAACGACCGCGTTGGATCGGCTGCGAACTGACACGATCACAGCACGAACCCACCAGTTCCCCCGGCCGAGCGCACCACGCGCCCACGGCCGGTGGAGCCGCGCGCGCGGCGGGAGTCACAGGTCCCCCCACACCCACGCTCCCGCCGCGCGCCCTGCTCGCCGACCGGGACAGCCGGGGTCGACCGGCTCAGCCGGCGGTGGCGAGGTACGCGTCGATCTCGGCGAGGATCCGTTGCTGGCCGGCGCGGTCGAGGAAGGACGCGGTGACCGCGTTGCCGGCCAGCCCGGCCAGCCCCTCGGCGCCGACACCGAGCAGTCGGGCCGCCACCGCGTACTCGTCGTTGAGGGTGGTGCCGAACATCGGCGGGTCGTCGGAGTTGATGGTGACAAGCACCCCGGCCTCGACCAGCCGGGGCAGCGGGTGCTCGTCGAGGGTGGCCACCGCCCGGGTGCGGACGTTCGAGGTCGGGCAGACCTCCAGCGCGATCTGCCGCTCGGCCAGGTACGCGAGCAGCTGCGGGTCCTGCGCGGCGGAGATGCCGTGCCCGATCCGCTCGGCGCCCAGCTCGTGCAGCGCGTCCCACACGGTCTGCGGCCCGGTGGTCTCCCCCGCGTGCGGCACCGAGCGCAGCCCGGCCGCGCGGGCCTGGTCGAAGTAGGGCCGGAACTGCGGTCGGGGTACGCCGATCTCCGGGCCGCCCAGACCGAAACTGACCAGCCCGTCCGGGCGCTCGTCGAGCGCGATGCGCAGCGTCTCCTCCGCTGCCGGCAGACCGGCCTCGCCGGGGATGTCGAAGCACCAGCGCAGCTCGATGCCGAAGTCGGCCAGGGCGCGCTTGCGGGCGTCCTCGATCGCCTCGCAGAACGCCGGCGCGGGGATACCGCGTCGGACGTGCGAGTACGGGGTGATGGTCAGCTCCGCGTACCGGACCTGTTGACGGGCCAGCTCCCGGGCCACCTCGTGGGTGAGGATCCAGACGTCCTCCGGGTCGCGGATGAGGTCCACCACGCTCAGGTACACCTCGATGAAGTGCGCGAAGTCGCGGAACTCGAAGTAGGTGGCGAGCGCGTCCGGGTCGGCCGGCACGGGGGTGCGCCCCTGGTGGCGGGCGGCCAGCTCGGCGACGATCCGGGGCGAGGCGGAGCCGACGTGGTGCACGTGCAGCTCCACCTTGGGCAGGCCGGCGATGAAGGTGGGCAGGTCGGTCACAGGTTCTCCTGGGCATGGTCGCCGGTGCGGGCGACGACGAAGACGCGGCGGAACGGGAAGTACACCTGACCCTGCCGCACCGGGTACGCCGCGGTGAGCCGTACCCCCAGCTCGGCCCGGAAGGCCGACCAGCCGGCGGCGTCGAGCGCGGCCCGGACCGGGCGCAGCGCGGTGCCCTCCATCCAGGTCAGCACCGGGTGCTCGACGGCGGGCCGAGCCGGCAGCAGGTGCACGTAGGTAGTCTCCCAGGCGTCCACCGCGCAGCCGGCGGCGGTCAGCAGCGCCGCGTAGTCGGCCGGGTCGTCGACCGGGTCCGCGCGCAGCAGCGGGGCGACGTCAGCCCGCCAGGTCGGCCGGTCGGCGACCTCCCGCAGGGCGCGGTGCGAGTCGGCGGCGAAGTTGCCGGGGACCTGCAGGGCGAGCCAGGCGCCGTTGGGCAGCTCGGCGGCCCAGCGACGCAGCAGCTCCTGGTGGCCGGGGACCCACTGCAGTGTCGCGTTGCTGACCACCACGTCCTCGTCGCCGGCCGGACGCCAGTCGCGCAGGTCGGCGACCGTGAAGTCGACGGGTGCCCCGAGGGCCAGGGCTTGCTCGATCATGTCGGCTGAGGAGTCCAGGCCGAGCACCCGGCTCGTCGGCCATCGCTCGGCCAGGACGGCGGTGAGCTGGCCGGGGCCGCAGCCGAGGTCGACCACCCTGCGGGGTCGGTCGGCGGGAATCCGCGCGACGAGGTCGTGGAACGGCCGGGAGCGTTCGTCGCCGAAGCGCAGGTAGGTCGCCGGGTCCCACATGACCGCCCCCTTAACCGTACGTCCGTACTGCTGACGGTACGGCTCGCGTGGCAGGGTGGCAACCCGATCACTAGGCTCGGGGCATGGAACAGCGCAGCTTCAACCGGCTCGGCCGGACCGTTGGCGCGGTCGGCCTGGGCGCGTGGCAACTCGGCGCCGACTGGGGCACCGTCAGCGAGGACGACGCGATGGCGGTGCTCGCCGCCGCCGTGGACGCCGGGGTCACCTTCCTCGACACCGCCGACGTGTACGGCGACGGCCGCAGCGAGCAGCTCATCGGCCGTTTCCTGCGGACCCGACCCGACGCCGGGCTGACCGTCGCCACCAAGATGGGCCGCCGCGTCGAGCAGGTGCCGGAGTCGTACACCCTGGCCAACTTCCGGCAGTGGACCGACCGCTCCCGGGCCAACCTGGGCATGGACACCCTGGATCTGGTCCAGTTGCACTGCCCGCCCACCGAGGTCTTCTCCTCCGACGAGGTCTTCGACGGCCTGGACACCCTCGTCGCCGAGAAGGCCATCGCCGGGTACGGGGTCAGTGTCGAGACCTGCGACCAGGCCCTCACCGCGATCGCCCGGCCGGGCGTGGCGAGCGTGCAGATCATTCTCAACGCGGTCCGCCACAAGCCCCTGGAGCAGGTGCTGCCGGCCGCGGCGGCAGCCGGCGTCGGCGTCATCGCCCGAGTGCCGCTCGCCAGCGGTCTGCTCTCCGGCCGCTACGACGAGCACACCGAGTTCCCCGCCGACGACCACCGCAACTACAACCGGCACGGCGCGGCCTTCGACGTTGGAGAGACGTTCTCCGGAGTCGACTACGACCGGGGCCTGGCCGCCGTACGCCGGCTGGCTCCGCTCGTCGGCACGGACCGCACGATGGCGCAGTTCGCCCTGCGCTGGGTGCTGGACCAGCCGGGCGTCACCGTGGTCATCCCCGGTGCCCGCGACGCGGAGCAGGCCGAACGCAACGCCGCGGTGGCGGCCCAGTCCCCGCTCACCGACGAGCAGTTGGCAGCCGTACGCGAGACCTACGACGAGCTGATCCGCCCGCAGGTGCACGACCGGTGGTGACCCGCGTGCCCGGGGTGCTCGCGCCGCACCGCCCGGCACGCGATGCTGGACGTCGGCGCGCCGCCCCGGGCGGCGGAGAGGGGACGCGATGAGGGGCTGGCTTGCGCTCACCCTCGGCCTGCTGGCCGTGGTGATCGGGGCGGTGTGGACGGTCCAGGGCCTCGGCTACGTCAGCGGCAGCGTGATGACCGACCAGAAGATCTGGGCGGTGCTCGGCCCGCTCGTGGCGCTGGCCGGGCTCGTGGTGCTCTGGTTCGGCCTCCGCTCGCGGCGACGCTGAACGGTTGCTCCACTAGGGAACACCTACGCGAAGCCCCGCATCCCGAGCGGGATGCGGGGCTGCACAGCGACCCTTGGCCGGGTCGTCCCACTGGCCGGCGAGGGCCGGCCAGTCTCACTCAGATGGGACGGACCTGCTCGGCCTGCGGGCCCTTCTGACCCTGAGCAATCTCGAACTCCACCCGCTGGTTCTCCTCCAGCGAACGGTAGCCGCTGGTCTGGATGGCCGAGAAGTGGACGAACACGTCAGCACCCCCACCATCGACGGTGATGAAGCCGAAGCCCTTGTCAGCGTTGAACCACTTCACGGTTCCCTGAGCCATGTGTATCTCCCTCTAAAAACTGGCGGCCGTGCACGCCGTCCGGCCGATTGGCCGTTTTTGAGCAGCGGTGCCTGAGGCGGCCCCACGAAGGAGACTTCTCTCAACCCACGCCATCTCGCAACAGCGGGGACCAGCAAATCACGGAGGTAAAAAGTCTGTCACGACCTTCCCGACGAATTTCTCCGACATGTGACCTGACGGATGCCTCAGGCCCGCTGGGCGGCGTCCAATGCCATGCGAAAGCCCCCTTCCCATCGATGCGGGTAGGGGGCTGAAGTCGCTGCTGGTCAGTCCGGCCAACTGCCGGTCATCCGGCGTACGCCGACCGCGCCGCCCCGGTCCACGGCGGCCCGGACGACCGCGAAGATCGCGCCCTGCAACGCCGCGGCGGCCAGGATCTCGCCCCAGCCGCGGTCCTCGTCGGTCGCGTTCGGCGCCTCACCGTCGCCCGCGGTGACCTTCCAGACCTGCCGGAAGATCGCCCCGGCCACCGTGCCTGCGGCGATTCCCAACAACACGCCGACCGGCCGGTACGCGACCCTGCCGATACTCTTGCTCACCTACGCCTCCCCCGCACGATCATCAGCACCACCACGGTGGCCACCGCTCCGGCCGCGACGACCGCCCACGGCACCGGGTTGCGGCGCACCAACTCGCCCTTGTCGTACGCCTGTGCGCGTACCAACTCGCCCTTCTCGTACGCCTGCGCCCGCGCCATCCCGGCACCCCGCGCGGCCTGCCCGCGAACCCGGGCGACGGTCTGCGCCGCCTGCTCCCGCAACCGCTCCCTGGCCTGGTCGGCGGACTCCTTGAGACGGGCCTTGACGTCGGCCTTGGCGGCCAACGCCTCCATCGTCTCGCCCAACTCGACCCGGGTACGACGGATCTCCTCGCGGAGCGCCTCCGTGTCGCCCGTCCCGTTGCCGGTCATTGCCGCCCCCTGTCCTTCACCGCGGCGGTGACAGTGTCCATGTCGGCCCGGAGGCTGCGGACCGTGGCCGCCGGCACCGGCGGGACCGCACGACTGACCTGCTTCTTGCCCACCAGGGCGAGGATGCCGGCCACCAGGAAGCAGGCCACCGCCACGATCAGCGCCGCGGCCCAGGCGGGCAAAACCAGGTCGAGCAGCAGGATCGCCGTGGCGACCAGCGCGCCCAGGCCGAAGAACGCGAGCGCGCCGCCACCGCCGAACAGGCCGATCCCGATTCCCGCGTGCTTGCCCTTCTGGGTCAACTCCGCTCGGGCCAGCGTCAGTTCGTCCCGTACGAGGCGGGAGATCTGTTCGGTGGCCCGCTGCACCAACTCGGCGGTGGAGGGCTCGCTCCCATTCTGGGATGTGCGGGCTTTCGCCACGTCAGCCATGCTGTCCTCCTTTCCTTCATCACCGCGCTGTATGCCCGGAGTCGCCGCTCGTCAATCCTAAAGCGCGGCAAGCGGCTGACCGTCCGGTTGTCCGGACGCCGCGCCGCCGATACGCGGCCAGCCGCCGCGATCACGCCAGAGACGTCCGACAGCACATCCCCCACCCAACCGCAACCAAACCTCCCACACCCCCAACTCCCTCCCTCTCCCCCTCTCCCTCTCCCTCCCCCTCGCTTGAGGTGATCAAGAGGTTTGTGTCAAAAACTGCGGTCTCGGTGACGCAAACCTCTTGATCACCGCAGGTCGGCGGGCCGGCCGCTTTGGCAGCTCCGTTGATCATGAAGTTGTCGCCAGGACACGCCGAGGTGGCGGCAACAACTTCATGGTCGACGGGGCCGGGGGGTGGGGTGGGTTCTCAGCTGCGGGTTTCTTCGGGGCCTACGAAGGCTTCGCTGCGGGCGTCGCCGTCGTCGCTGCCGCCGAAGACACGGGCGTCGTCGGGCGCCTCGGTGTCGGACGGGCGGCGGGCCGGTCGCCTGGGCTGCACCCACTGCCAGGAGAGGTTGCTGGTGGAGTCGCCCAGCTCGGTACGAACCCGGGGCATCGCCGTCGGGCGGTTGTCCCGGATCCAGGCGACGAGGTGTTCCCGGACGAGGCAGCGCAGGTCCCACAGGCTGCCCGCGTCGGCGGCGCTGACAAGCGCGCGCACCTTGATCATCCCGCCGGTGGCGTCGGTGACCTGCAGGACGCAGACCCGCCCGTCCCACAGCTCGGTGCCCTCGCAGAGGCGGCGCAGCTCCTCCCGCATGGTCTGCACCGGCACCGCCCAGTCCACGTCGAACTCGGCGGTGCCGAGCACCGCCGCCTCGGTCCGCGTCCAGTTCTGGAACGGCTTGCTGGTGAAGTACGAGGTGGGCAGGATCAACCGGCGGTCGTCCCAGATCTGCACCACCACGTAGCTGAGGGTCAGCTCCTCGATGCGACCCCACTCCCCCTCCACGACGACCACGTCGTCGAGCCGGACGGCATCGCTGAAGGCGAGCTGGAGGCCGGCGAAGACGTTGCCGAGCAGGCTCTGCGCGGCGAGCGCGGCCACCACACCGACCACACCGGCGGAGGTCAGCACACCGGCGCCGATGCCCCGCACGCTGGGGAACGTCATCAGCATCACGCCGACGGCCAGGATGACGATCACCGCGATGGTCAGTCGGCGCAGCATCACCACCTGGGTGCGTACGCGTCGGGCGTGCCGGTTGTCCGGTACGTCGACCCGGAACCGGGCCAGCGCCGTGTCCTCCACCACGATCAGCAGCGAGGCGACCAACCAGGCCACCGTGGCGATGACGCCGAGGATGAGCAGGTGCAGCAGCAGTCGTCGCCAACCCTCGCCGACCGCGTACCCGGTGCTGAAGCGGACGGCGAACTGCACGGCCAGAACCGTCCCGGCGACCTGGAACGGGCGGTGCGCGTGCTCGGTCAACTCGGTCAGCAGCAGTGACCGGCGGCCGAATCGGCGGGTCGTCCGGTGCACGACTTCGACCAGGAACAGGGCGACCGCCGCCGCGACGAGCGCGGCAACGGCCGTTTCGAGATAGTTCTGCACGGCTTCGGTGCTTCCCTTCGATCAGACGACGGGCACTCCGGGCAAAAGCCCAAGAGTGCCCGTCATCCGCAGAATCGACCAGCTCAGACCTTGCGGTACCGGGACTGGAGGAAGCAGTAGATGCCGAAGGCGGCGATGCCCAGGGCGACCAGGGTCAGCAGGAACGTGCCGTACGACTGCTCGCGCAGGGTGTGCAGCGCGGCGTCCAGACCACGGGCCTTCTCCGGGTCGTAGTTGACCGCCGCCACGATGATCAGCAGACCGGAGATGCCGTACGCGACGCCCTTGGCGGTGTAACCGGCGACGCCGAGGCGACGGGCGAGCTGGCGGGTCTTCGGGCTCATCTCGCCGGTCTTCAGGTGCTTCTCGAACTTCTTGAGGACCCCGTAGATCACCAGGCCGACACCGATCGCGGCGAGCACCAGACCGGCCAGGCCGACCAGCCAACGACCGCCGCTGGAGGTCATCAGCTTGCCGGTCAGCGCCTCCTGCTGGTCGGCGCTGTTCGACGAGGCGTCGCTGAAGACCTTGAAGGCCGTCCAGGCGAAGTAGAGGTAGACGATGGTCCGGCCGGCCGAGGCGACCCGTTCCATGACCCGCTCCTTGCCGCGCTCGGCACGGTGCCCGACCGCGGCCTCCAGCGCCTGCCAGATCGCCATCGCGAGCAGGCCGATGCCGACGGCGATGACCAGGAACTTGCCCAGGGGCTGTTCGGAGAGGGTACGCAGCGCGCCGGACTGGTCGCCGTCGTCGGACGACGTGCCGAACGCGATCTGCAACGCCAACCAGGCGAAGAGGAGGTGGACGATGCCGTAGCCGATGAAGCCGGCCCGGGCGAGGAGTTCCAGCCACCGGCTGTCCGCCGTTCGGGAGGCGGTGGCTTCGGCGCTACGGGTGAGTGACATGGCGTCACAATCTCCGATTCGGAAGATTCCCAAACGTCGGCCACCGCCCCCCGGTCGGATCAGCTGCCCGGGTTGCGCGAAACGCGAATCTTGACCTGCTGGTCGGTCACGCTGTCCAGGGTGACCGCGAAGCCCCCGGCCTCGGCGGCCTGCTGGCCGGTGGTCAGGGTGAGCTGCTCGCCGGCGACCTCGACGGTCACCTGGTCGCCCTCGGCGCCGACCAGCTTGGCCTCGACGCCCAGGATGGTGGTGCTCGCGTCGACACCTCGCTCGAAGGTGACAGTGCAGGCGTCCAGCCCGCAGTCGGTGGAGGCGCCCTGGGAGCTGCACCCGGCAAGCACGGCGAGGCCGAGCGCCAGACCGGCGAAGAGACCGGCGGCGCGGCGGACGGCGGGAATGGGCATGGTGGCGGGTCGGTTCGTCACCTCGCCAAGGGTACGAGACGCTCGCGACGCCAGGCGACAGCGAGCACGGGGAGCGCCCCGGCTAGGGTCCGGGACATGCCGTTCGACATCGTCCGCACCCGGGCCGCGTACCCCGCCCTGACCGAGGGCTTCGTCCACTTCGACGGTGCCGGGGGCACCCAGACCGCGGCCGGTGTGATCGACGCGGTCACCGACGCCATGCGGTCGGCGGTCGGCAACCGCAGCGCCGCCTTCGTACCGGGCCGCCGGTCGCTGGAGCTGGTGGCCGAGGCCCGTTCGGCGGTGGCCGACCTGCTCGGCGCCGACCCGGCCGGGGTGGTGCTCGGCCCGAGCGCGACCGCGCTGACGTACATCCTGGCCCGTACGCTCGGCGCGACCTGGCGCCCGGGTGACGAGGTGGTGGTCTCCCGGCTCGACCACGACGCGAACGTACGGCCGTGGGTGCAGGCCGCCGAGGCGGCCGGCGCGACGGTCCGTTGGGCCGAGGTCGACAGGCACACCGGTGAGCTGCCCGCCGGGCAGTACGCGGACCTCGTCGGTGACCGGACCCGGTTGGTCGCGGTGACCGCCGGCAGCAACGCCATCGGCACCATGCCGGACGTGTCGGCGATCGCCAAGACCGCGCACGCGGTCGGCGCGTTGGTCTGTGTCGACGGGGTGCACTCGGTTCCGCACGGGCCGACCGACCTGACGTCGCTCGGCGCCGACATGCTGGTCACCAGCGCCTACAAGTGGTCCGGGCCGCACCTGGCGGCGATGGTGGCGGACCCGGCCCGGTGGGCGGCGCTGCGCCCGGCGAAGCTGGTGCCGTCCTCCGACGCGGTGCCGGACCGGTTCGAGTACGGCACGCCGAGCTTCCCGCTGCTGGCCGGCGTGGCCGCCGCGGTGGACCACCTGGCCGGGCTGGACCCGGACGCGGTCGGGGACCGGCGGGCGCGGGTGCGGGCCGGGCTGGCCGCCGCCCAGGCCCACGAGGAGGCGCTGCTGGACCGGCTGCTCGCCGGGCTGGAGCAGCGGCCGGCCGTCACCGTCTACGGAACGCCTGCCCGGCGCTGCCCGACGGTCTCGTTCCGGGTCGCCGGCATGTGGCCGGCGGCCACCCAGGAGGCGTTGGGCGCCGCCGGGTTCTGCCTCTCCGTCGGCGACTACTACGCCTACGAGTACTTCCAGCTGATGGGTCTGCGCGACAGCGGCGGCGCGGTGCGGGCCAGCATCTACCACTACAACACCGCCGACGAGGTGGACCTGTTGCTCGCCGAACTCGACGCGCTGGCCGACGCCGCGGGGACAATGGCCGGATGAGCACCCTGGTCGAGGACAACCCGGCGAAGCACCGCTTCGAGATCCTTGTCGACGACGCGCTGGCCGGCTTCACCGCGTACCTGCCGCGCGGAGAGGTCCTGGTCTTCACCCACACCGAGGTGGACCGGGGCTTCCAGGGCAAGGGGGTGGGCGGCACGCTGATCCGCGGCACCCTGGACCAGCTTCGCGCCCGTGGCACGAAGCTGGTGCCGCAGTGCCCCTTCATGGCCGCGTTCATCGACAAACACCCGGAGTACGCCGACCTGGTCGTCGACCTCGCGTAGGCGGGGGGTCAGCGGGCGCCGGTGAGCACCTCGGCGGCGGCCTGCCCGCTGGCCCGGGTTGCGCCGTGGGTGGCCAGGTGCACCGCCCCGGTGACCACCTCGGGCACACCCAGCTCGACCACCACCGCGTCCGGCCGGACGGCGAGCGCGCGGTGCACGGCGGCGGCCATCCAGTCATGTCGGTGCAGGTCGCGGACGACGAGGACCAGGGGGCGGGTGCCCGCGCCGGCGCCCGGATCGGCCGGCACGTCGGGTTCGGCGTAGCGGACCGTGCTGGTGCCGGGCAGCAGCTCGCCGAGTGGCCCACCGACGCCCCAGGGGGTCTCGGCGCCGATGGCGATGTTGCGCAGCGGCTCGAACTCGACGACGTGTGCCGCCCGGGTCAGGGGCAGCGTGGCCGTGGTGCCCCGGCTCGCGGTGACCCGGACGGCCCGGCGGGCGGCGACCAGCCCGACGTCGGTGGTGGCGCGCGCCGCGGCGGAGCCGTCGCTGCGGGCGGCCACCGTCCAGGCGGCGAGTTGACCGACGCGCTTGGCGGCCTCGGCGAGACGCTCCTCGGGCAGCTCGCCGGAGACCACGGCGGCCACGATGGCGTCGCGCAGCTCACGGGCGGCCTGCTCGTCGGCGCGTTCGCCACCGATGCAGATCGCGTCGGCCCCGGCGGCGAGGGCCCGGACCGTCGCGCCGGCGAAGCCGTACCTGTCGGCGACCGCGCGCATCTCCACCGCGTCGGTCACCACCACGCCGGAGAAGCCCAGCTCGTCGCGGAGCACCCCACCGAGGATGCGCTGACTCAGCGTCGCCGGCAGGTGCGGGTCGAGCGCCGGCACCAGTAGGTGACCGGTCATCACCGCCTGCACCCCGGCTGCCACCGCGGCGCGGAACGGGGCCAGTTCGCAGGCGTCCAGCCGGTCCCGGTCGGCGGTGATCCGGGGCAGGTCGTGGTGTGAGTCGACCCGGGTGTCGCCGTGCCCGGGGAAGTGTTTGGCGCAGGCCGCGACGCCACCGGCCTGGAGCCCACGGACCCAGGCGGCGGTGTGCCGCGCGACGAGCGCCGGGTCGGCGCCGAAGGAGCGGACGCCGATCACCGGGTTCGCCGGGTTGGAGTTGACGTCGGCGTCCGGGGCGTAGTTGAGGGTGACACCGGCCGCGGCCAGTTCGGCGCCGAGGTCCCGGGCGACGGCTTCGGTCAGCGCCGGGTCGTCGACCGCGCCGAGGGCGAAGTTGCCGGGCCGGGAGCTGCCGTGCACGGACTCCAGCCGGGTGACGTCGCCGGCCTCCTCGTCGATCGCCACGATGACGTCCGGCCGTTCCGCGCGCAGCGTCGAGGTGAGCGCGGCCACCTGCTCGGTGTCGACGACGTTGCGGGCGAAGAGCACCACCGAGCCGAGACCCTCGCCGAGCCAGCGACACACCCACGGCGGTGGCGTGGTGCCGACGAAGCCGGGTTGCAGCACGGCGGCGGCGAGCGCCGGGAGGTGCCCGGAGGTGGCGGTCACTGCGCCCCCTCGTCGATCACCGGCGACGGTGCGCCCCCGTCGATCCGCTGGTTGCGCTCGCTCATGCGGCCCCCGTACCCCATCTCTCGCGCGCCCTCGGCGCACCGCCACCGGCAGGCGGTCATGCCATGGTCACACCGGGCGATTCAATAGTCAATAAACCTTACAGTTGCCTCAGGGCCCGCCCGCCGGGGAGAGTTCGGGCATGGAACCCGCGCTGCTTGCCGACGCGACGAGCCCGGCCGACATCCCCGGCGTACGCCTGCTCGGCCTGGTGGTCGGCGCCCTGCTGCTGCTCGCCGCGATCCGGGCGATGTTCGGTCGACGCTGACCGGGGTACGGCTCTCCCCCGTCAGCAGGTCCACGCGCCGAAGGGGTCAGCCATGAAGATCGGATACTTCCTGTCCAGTGAGGAGCTCACGCCTGCCGAGTTGCTGGAGCAGGCACGCGGTGCCGAAGAGGCCGGCTTCGAGGCGCTGTGGATCTCGGATCACTACCACCCCTGGGTAGACGCCCAGGGTCAGAGCCCGTTCGTCTGGTCGATGATCGGCGCGCTCAGCCAGGTCTGTTCGCTGCCGGTGACCACGGCGGTGACCTGCCCGACCGTGCGGATCCACCCGGCGGTGATCGCGCAGGCGGCCGCGACAAGCGCGGTGCTGCACGGTGGACGGTTCGTGCTCGGCGTCGGCACCGGCGAGGCGCTCAACGAGCACATCTTCGGCGACGCCTGGCCGCAGCGGACGTCCGGCTGGAGATGCTCGAGGAGGCCGTCGAGGTGCTGCGCGAGCTGTGGAAGGGCGGCTTCGTCAACCACCACGGCATGCACTACACCGTGGAACACGCCCGGATCTACACGCTGCCCGACACTCCCCCGCCGATCTACGTCTCCGGCTTCGGACCGAAGGCCATCGACCTGGCCGCCCGCATCGGCGACGGATACGTGAGCACCATGCCCGACGGCGAGATGGTCCGACGCTTCCGCGAGAACGGCGGCGGCGACAAGCCGTGTCAGGCCGGGTTCAAGGCGGCGTACGCGGACAGCGAGGCCGAGGGGCTGCGCATCGCGTACGAGCGCTGGCCCAACGCCGGGGTGCCGGGCGAGCTGTCCCAGGTGCTCCCCTCGCCACGGCACTTCGAGCATGCCTCCGAGCTGGTCGAGCCGGAGATGCTGAAGGAGACCTTCGTCTGCGGCAACAGCGCCGACGCGCACCTGGAGATGATCGACAAGTACGCCAAGGCCGGCTTCGACGAGGTCTACGTGGCCAACACCGGCCCGCACCACCAGGGTCTGTTCGACCTCTACCAGCGCGACGTCCTGCCCCGGTTGCGCTGAACTCCGGGCACCCGAGCCCATGATCTTCCGAATGCGTTTCGGTTGTCCTGGGCTCGGGTACCTCCGGCCCTCGATGAAACTGTCCACGCACTCGATGACGTTGCGCCGCGCCGCCCGCAGCCTGTTCGGCTGGAAGGCGCTGCGGCCCAACCAACTGGCCGCCATGCGCGCGGTCATGAAGCGACGCGACGCGCTTGTGGTGTTGCCCACCGGCGCCGGCAAGTCGGCGATCTACCAGATCCCGGCCAGCCTGATCCCCGGCCCCACCGTGGTGATCTCCCCGCTGTTGGCCCTTCAGCAGGACCAGATCGCCTCGCTCAACGAGCGGCAACGCCCGGAGCTGCGGGCGGTGCGGATCAGCTCGAACGAGACGCCCACCCAGCAGGCCGAGGCGATCACCGAGGTCCGCGAGGGTCGGGCCGAGTTCCTCTTCATCACCCCGGAGCAGCTCAGCAACCCCGAGCGGATGGCCGAGGTGGCCAGCCTGAAGCCGGCCCTGGTGGCGATCGACGAGGCGCACTGCATCTCCGCCTGGGGGCACGACTTCCGCCCCGACTACCTGGCGCTCGGGCACCTCATCGAGGGCATCGGCCGGCCGCCGGTGGTCGCGCTGACCGCCACCGCCTCCCCACCGGTGCGCGACGACATCATCGCCCGGCTGCGGCTGCGCGACCCGGACGTGGTCGTCTCCGGGCTGGACCGACCCAACCTGTTCCTCGAGGTGGCGCACTGCCCGGACGAGGACTACCGGTGGCGGCGTCTGATGACCCTGCTGCGCGACGAGGGGCGGCCCGGGATCATCTACGTGCCGACCCGCCGCGCCGCGGAGGAGTTGGCCACCCGGTTGACCGACGCCGGCTTCCCGGCGCAGTTCTACCACGGTGGGATGGCGGTCGGCGCCCGCGCCGAGCTGCACGAGGCGTTCCTCGCCGACCAGGTCCCGATCATGGTGGCGACCTCGGCGTTCGGCATGGGCATCGACAAGCCGAACATCGCCTGGGTGGTGCACATGGCGCTGCCCGACTCACCGGACAGCTACTTCCAGGAGATCGGCCGGGCCGGGCGTGACGGGCAACCGTCCCGGGTGCTGCTGCTCTGGCGGGCCGAGGACGTGGGCCTGCAACGGTTCTTCAGTGGCGGCCTGCCCGACGAGAACGAGCTGCGCGACCTGGCCGCGCTGCTGCGCAAGAAGGCGGCCACCAAGACCGAACTGCGCGAGACCACCGGCCTGGGACCGCGCAAGCTGGGCCAGTATCTCTCCCTGCTGGAGCAGGTCGGCGCGGCCGAGCCGCGCGCCCGGCAGCGCATCGGCGCTCCCCGCTACTCCCCGAACCCGACCGACGCCGCCGCGGCGGCGCTGGCCGAGGCGGGGCGCCAGCAGACCGTGACCCGGTCCCGCACCGACATGATGCGGGCCTTCGCCGAGACCCGGTCCTGCCGGGGGCAGACCCTGCTGGCCTACTTCGGCGAGCAGATGACGGAGGTCTGCGGTCACTGCGACAACTGCCACAACGGCACCAGCGTGGCCGACCAGGGCGCGGTCGGGCCGTTCCCGGTGCACAGCCAGGTGCGGCACCCGGAGTGGGGGCAGGGCATGGTGCTCTCGTACGAGGACGACAAGATGACGGTCCTCTTCGAGGAGGTCGGGTACAAGACGTTGTCCGTGCGCGTGGTGTCCGAACAGGGCCTGCTGACCCTGGACTAGCCTGACCCGGGCACCGGTACCGGGGCCCGGTGGATCGACAAAGCAGAGCACCGATTGACCAAGCAGAGCAGGGCGGAAGGGGCGTTGTCGTGATCGAGCAGCCGGCGTACACCGGGTTCGGTTTCTCCGACGGGGAGTGGGGGCTGCTTGTCGGCCTGCCGCAGTCGGTGCTGACCGCGGCGAGCGCCGCCGAGTCCGACGGCACCCGCCGGACCATGGCGGAGAACGCCGCCGGGCTGGAGACCATCGCCGCCGGCCGGGAGTCGGCAAGCCCGCTTGTCGCCGCCGTGGCCGGCGAGATCGTCACCCAGGTCGCCGACCCGGACACCGGCGAGGAGTTGCCGGTCATCGCGCCCGCCGACCCCGGGGCGTACATCGACGACGTGCTGCTGCGCGCCGGCGAGGCCAACGCGTTGCTGGCCGCGCGGGTCGACGAGGGTGAGGCCGGCGCGTACAAGCACTGGCTCGTGAAGATCGCCGAGCAGGTGGTCGGTGCCGCGTCCAGCGGCGGGCTGCTGGGCATCGGCGGCGAGTCGGTGAGCGACTCCGAGCGGCGTTTCCGCGACCGGCTCGCGCACGTGCTCATCGACTGACCGACGACAACGACGTGTCGGCCGGACCGGTCGGCTCGGCGGCAAGCGCCGTGGAGTCGGCCGGTCGCACGCCGCGCAGCGTGACGAGCGCGGTGACCGCGCCCACAAGCATCACCGCCATGGCGGCGTACGCGGCCAGGTGCATCCCGTCGGTGAAGGCGACCTCGGCGGTGTGCCGCACCGCGTCGGCCAGGTCCGCCGGCAGTCCCTGGGCGACCGCGAGCGCACCGCCGAGGGTCTCCTGGGCTGCCGTGCCGGCGTCGGCGGGCAGCCCGGCCGGCAGACCGTCGACGATCTCGCGGTGGTAGACCGCCGCACCCACGCTGCCCAGGATCGCCATCCCCAGCGCCCCGCCCAGCTCGCTGCTGGACTCGGTGAGCGCCGACGCGACACCTGCCTGCTCGGGCGGTGCCGCGCCGAGGACCAGCTCGGTGACGAGGGCCATCACCATCACCAGGCCCGCGGCGTAGACACTGGCGCCGACGAGCAGCAGCCACAGCGGCGTCTCCGGCGTGACCCGGGTCAGCACCACGAAGCCGAGCACGGCGATCCCGAACCCCGTACCGATCAGGTAGGCCCGTTCGACGCGCTGGGCGAGGGCGGCGGCGGCCGGCGCGATCCCACCCACGGCGAGCGACGGCACCAGGCTCCACAGCGCCGCCCGCAGTGGGCTCAGGCCGAGCACCAGCTGCAGGTGCTGGGTGGTGAAGATGGCGAAGCCGACGATTGCGAACATCGCCAGCAGGTTGACCGCGAGCGACCCGGCGAAGCCGCGACGCCGGAACAACGCGAGGTCGACCATCGGGTACGCCCGGGTCCGCTGCCGGTGCAGGAAGAGCGCGCCCACGAGCAGGCCGCCGACGATGGCGAGGACCCGCACCGGGTTGAGGCCGTCGCGGGCCATCTCCTTGATGCCGTAGATCACCGGCAGCAGCGCCCCGAGCGACAGCGCCGCGCTGACCAGGTCGAACCGCCCGGTCGCCGGGTTACGGAACTCGGGGACCAGGAGCGGGGCGAGCAGGAGCAGCATCAGCATCGCCGGAAGGTTGATCAGGAAGATCGAGCCCCACCAGAAGTGCTCCAGCAGGATGCCGCTGAGCACCGGGCCGATCGCGATGCCGCCGGTGAGGGTGGCGGTCCAGATGCTGATGGCGGCGCCCCGCTGCTTGGCGTCGTGGAACATGTTGCGCACCAGGGCGAGGGTCGAGGGCATCAGGGTGGCCCCACCGACGCCGAGCAGGGCGCGGGCGGCGATCAGCGTCGCGGTGCTGTCGGCGTACGCGGCCAGCAGCGACGCCGCCCCGAACGCGGTGGCGCCGATCAGCAGGAGCCGGCGGCGGCCGATCCGGTCACCGAGCGCGCCCATGGTGATGAGCAACCCGGCCAGCACGAAGCCGTAGATGTCGAAGATCCAGAGCTGTTCGGTGGCGGTGGGGCGCAACTCGGCGCTGATGAACGGGACGGCGAAGTAGAGCACCGACACGTCCATCGAGACCAGGAGCAGCGGCAGCATCAGCACCGTGAGCCCGATCCACTCCCGCCGGCCCGCTCGCGGTGCCGGTGTGGTGGTGGTGACCGTCATGATCGCTTCCCTTTCTGCGTATGTCGTACGCTGTTATGCGTAGACCATACGCAGAACTAGGATGGCGAGGCAAGGAGGAAATGTGGCGGCAACGACAGACGACAGCGGGCCAGTGCTCCCGCCGGCCATCGAGAGCGCGTGGGGGCTGCGGGAACGTCCACCCAAGGGACCCCGGCCGGGAATGAGCGTGCCCACGATCGTGGACGCCGCCGTGCGCGTGGCCGACGCCGACGGCCTGGCGGCCGTGTCGATGAGCCGGGTGGCCAAGGAGTTGGGCGCCGCCACGATGGCCCTCTACCGGTACGTCGGCTCGAAGGACGAGCTGCTCCTGCTCATGGTGGACGCCGGGTACGGTCCGTCCCCCGGCCCACCCGCGGCAGAGGCCGACTGGCGCGCCGGCCTGACCCGCTGGGCCTGGGCCGAGCACGACGTGCTGCGGCAGCGGTCGTGGCTGCTGCACGTGCCGATCAGTGGCCCACCGATCACCCCGCAGCAGCTCGGCTGGCTGGAGGACGGGCTGCGCTGCCTCGACGGCACCACGCTCGGCGAGAGCGAGAAGATGTCGGTGCTCCTGCTGATCACCGGGTACGTCCGCAACGAGGCCACCCTCACCTCGCAGCTCGCCGAGGGCAGCCGGGCGGCCGGCGTCGAGCCCAGCGAGGCGATGCCCGCGTACAGCCGGACGGTGGCCCGGCTCATCGACCCGGCCCGCTTCCCGGCGCTGCACCGGGTGCTGAGCGCCGGTGTGCTCCACCAGGACGACAACCCCGACGACGAGTTCGTCTTCGGCCTGGACCGGATCCTCGACGGCGTCCAGGCGCTGATCCGACGCCGAGCATCCTGAGGGGCCCGGATGCTGCCGAGAGAAACCCTCGACACGACCGTCCTACCACCCGGTGAACGATTCGGGATGTGGCTGGAACTTGTCGCACGCACCTCCGCGCCGATGCGGGTCCGGTCCGAGCACGACAAGGACTTCATCGCCCGGGCCGACTTCGTCGACCTCGGGCCGATCCAGCTGATCAGCTACGACTACCCGTCTCTGGACGCCTTCCGGACCCCGAAGCTGATTCGCCAATCAGACCCGGAGCTGTACATTCTCGCCCTCACCACCGGCGGCGTCGGCACGTCCAGCCAGGACGGCCGCCGCAGCGAGATCCAGGCCGGTGAGTTCACCTTCTACAACGCGTCTCGTCCGCACGACCTCGGACACCAGGCGACGGAGCCGGAGCGGGACCAGGCCAGCTCGATCGTCACGATGATCCCGCACGCCGCGCTGCCGCTACCGCCACAGCGGATGGCCGCGCTCTACGGCGGCCGGATGTCCGGCAGCGAGGGGATCGGGGCGCTGCTGGCGCAGTTCCTCATCCAGGTGACCGGGCACCCTGAGCAGTACCATGCTGCCGACGCCAGCAGGCTCGGCGCGGTCGGCCTCGACCTGGCCACCACGATGCTCGGCCGGCACCTCGTCGCCGAGGACGCCGTGCCCACCGAGGTCCGCCGCCGGGCGCTGCTCACCCAGGTGCAGTCGTACATCCACCGCCACCTCGGCGAGGCGACCCTCGGCCCGCAGGCGGTCGCCGACGCCCACCACATCTCGGTGCGGTCCCTGCACCGCCTGTTCGAGGCCGAGGACGAAACCGTGGGCTCGTACATCCGGGACCTGCGGTTGGCCCGGTGCCGCCGCGACCTCACCGACCCGGCACTGCGCCACCAGCCCGTGCAGGCCGTCGCGGCCCGGTGGGGCTTTCCCGACAAGGCCCACTTCAGTCGGGCATTCCGGGCCGCGTACGGCACCACCCCGCAGGAACACCGCGACAGCGGCTCGGATCTGGCGCGGATCGTCAACCGTCGGGCGTCCATGGTCAACTCGCGGCCGGCAGACTGACACCAACGCGGCCGGCCGTTCCTTGGCGGGCCGCCAACGGGGGCCGTGGCGAGGCGCCCGCCGCGCACGCGGCGGGCGGCCGCCCGGTGGCAACCCGCT
This sequence comes from Micromonospora sp. NPDC003944, assembly GCF_053605225.1. Classification (NCBI taxonomy): domain Bacteria; kingdom Bacillati; phylum Actinomycetota; class Actinomycetes; order Micromonosporales; family Micromonosporaceae; genus Micromonospora; species Micromonospora sp. NPDC003944. Next base: position 25,511 of record NZ_JBSGIV010000028.1, on the reverse strand, counting down.
CACGCCTGAGGCTCCGGTCCCGTCGCGCTTCCCCCCAGAATCGCCGGCGGGGCCGGTCAGGGCCTCTCCAGCAACTCCAGGACGACCCGCTCCGCCTCCTCGCGCGACGCCTGCGGATCCACCGACGCCACCACCCCGTCGTGGTAGAGGTCGACCACCCGGGGGTCCACGTACGACGCGCGAGCCACCGTCGGCGTGTTGCCCAACAGCTCCGCCACCGCACGCATCACCGCTACCACCGCCCTGCGCCGGGCGGTCACCGAGCGGGCCGGGCCGGCGGTGGCCAACTCGGTGGCCGCGAGCACCGTGGCGTGCCAGGTCCGGAAGTCCTTGGCGGTCATCTCCCCACCGCTGGCGTCCCGCAGGTAGCCGTTGACCTCGTCACTGCGCACGTCGCGCCACTCCCGACCGTCCCAGTAGCCGAACAGCCGCTCGGCCCGTCGCCGACGACGGCGCAGATTGACAAGCACCTGGCACAGCTCCGGGTCCTCGATCCGGCGTACCTGCTCGATGCCGCCCTTGGCGGGAAACACCAGCACCACGCAGCCGCCACGGGACCGGGCATGCTCGGGGCGCAGGGTGGCGACCCCGTACGTCGGGTCGTCGCCGGACGCGTACTGGTCGCTGCCGACCCGGAACATCCCCATGTCCAGCAGCCGGGCCACAGTGGCCAGCACCCGGTCCCGGTTCAACCCCCGGCCGTCCAGGTCCCGCTCCACCCGCTCGCGTAGCGTCGGCAGCCGCCGCGCCACCTCCAGTACGCGGTCGAACTTCGCCTCGTCCTGCTTCTCCCGCCACCTCGGGTGGTAGACGTACTGCTTGCGTCCGGCCGCGTCGATCCCGATCGCCTGGATGTGCCCGTTCGGGTGCGGCGCGATCCACACGTCCTGCCAGGCCGGGGGGATCACCAGCTCCCGCAGCCGGGCCAGTACCTCGGGATCCCGCACCGGATCGCCGGACGGGTCGAGGAAGAGCCAGCCCCGTCCGCGCCGACGCCGTCCGTACCCCGGTCGACCCGGGTCGCTACGCCGCAACCGCACCGGAAACCCGCACCGCCCTCTCCACCTCGGCCACGGCGGCAAGCACCTCGTCGAGGCCGAGCGCCGCCATCGTCGGGTGGCTTCCTACCCCGTCCCAACTGGGCCAATCCGCCTCGCCGGCCCAGAGCACCCGGTGCCGTGGCCGTCCCGGCGGTGGCCCCCAGTGCGCCGGCGGCACCGGCCCGAAGAGGACTACCGACGCGGTGCCGTACCCGGTGGCCAGGTGGGCGACCCCGGTGTCCCCACTGACCACCAGCCGGGCGTCGGCCACCAGCGCGGCGAGCGCGCCGAGGTCGGTCCGGCCGGCCAGGACGGCGTCCGACGTCAGGCCCGCCGACTCGGCCACCCGGGCCGCCAACGCCCGTTCGTCAGCCGAGCCGGTGAGCAGCACCCGGTGCCCCCGGTCGGTCAGCGCCCGGGCCAACGCCGCGAACCGTTCGGCCGGCCACCGCTTGGCCGGAACCTTGCTGCCCGGGTGCAGCAGGGTGGCCCCGCCGGGCAGCCCCGCCGAGGCGGGCCGACGCAGGCTGAGGTCGGCGCGGTCGGCCGGGATGTCGTACCAGGACAGCAGCCGGCACCACCGGTCCACCTCGTGCTCGTCGACGACCCAGCGCGGGCCGTCGGCGCGGCCGGCGTCCGGGTTGGCGAAGGCGAGCAGCCGGCCGGGTCGGGTGGCCGCGAGCAGCCGGTGCGACTGCGGGCCGCGCCCGTGCAGGTTGACCGCGACCTGCGGGGCCGACCCGACCCGCAGGGGTCGGTCCAGCCCGGCGGTGTCCACGAGCCGGTCGACGCCGCCGACCAGGTCGACGAGCGGGGCCAGCCAGCCGGGCGCGGCGAGCGCCAGCTCCCGTGCCGGGTACGCGGCCCGCAGCGCCCGCAGCGCGGGCACCGCGGTCACCAGATCGCCGACGCCGAGGGCGCGCAGCACGAGGATCACGGGTACGAGGTCTCCTGCTCGGCGCAGACCACCATCTCCCGCACCGCGCAACCGGGCGGCTGGTTGAGCGCGAACATGATCGCTGCGGCGGTGTCGGCGGGCTCGTTGAGGATCGCGTCCGGCCCCGGCTTGTACTGCGGGTCCCGTTCGTCGAAGAACGCGGTGCGCATCCCGCCCGGAATGAGCAGGGTGACGCCGACCTGCCCGGCCAGCTCGGCGGCGAGGGCCCGGGTGAACCCCACCACGCCGAACTTCGCCGCGCAGTACGCGGTGGCGTCGCTGACCGCCTTGACGCCCAGGGTGGAGGCGACGGTGACGATGCGACCCCGAGAGGTCAGCAGGAACGGCAGCGCGGCCCGGACCACCGCCGCGGTGGCCAGCAGGTCGACGGCGACGATCCGGTCCCAGGTCTCACCCGGCAGGTCGGCGAGTCGGCCCGGCACGTCCGTGCCGGCGGCGGTGACCACCGCGTCCAGCCCACCGGCCTGCTCGGCGAGGTGCCGGGTCGCGGCCTCGGCGGCACGGGTGTCGGCCAGGTCGCACTCGGTCCAGGACACCCCGTCGACCGGCGGCTGCCGGTCCAGCACGAGCGGTCGACCACCGGAGGCGGCCACCGCGGCGACCACCGCGGCGCCGAGGCCGCTGGAGCCGCCGGTGACCAGGACGGTGGGCCCGGCGCCGGGCCGCGTGGCGGTCATCGGGTCCGCTCCGCGAGCGTACGGACGATCAGGTCGGTGGTGGAACGACCGTCCAGGTAGGGCACCACCACGGTGTTCCCACCCCATCGGCGCAGCACCTGCGCCTCCGGCAGGGCTGCGGTCGCGTCCCCACCGCCGGTGGCGTAGTCGCCGCCCTTGACCCAGACGTCGGGGCGTACCCAGGACAGGGCCGCGGCCGGCGTCGGCTCGTCGAAGACGAGCACCGCGTCGACGCAGCTCAGGGCGGCCAGCAGCCGGCTGCGGTCCCCCTCGGACAGCACCGGCCGGTCCGGCCCCTTCAACCCGGCCACACTGGCGTCGGAGTTCAGGCAGACGATCAGGCAGTCGCCGAGCTGCCGGGCGGCCTCCAGAGTGGCCACGTGCCCCGCGTGCAGCAGGTCGAAGCAACCGCCGGTCGCCACCACCGTGCCACCCGTGGCCCGTACCTCACCCAGCAGCGCGGCGACGGCGGCGACCCCGACCCGGTCGGCCACCGCGCCGTCGGGTGTTCGCGGGCGCGACTGCGGCGTGTCTCCCGCCCTGGTCGGAGGCAGCGCCGCCGCCACTCCCCCACCCGCCACGTACGCGGACGCCTCGGCGACCGCCGCCTGCACCGCCTCGGAGACCAGCGCACCCTGGGCCAGGGCGATGCTGGCGGCAGCCGCGAACCGGTCCCCGGCACCGCAGGTGTCCCCCTCGGCACTGCCGGGCGTCGGCACCACCAGCGGCGTCGACCCGGCGTGGCAGAGCAGCGCGCCGTCACCGCCGAGCGTCACCGCGACCGCGCCGGCCCGCCAACGCCGCCGCAGCCCCTGCGCGCCACGGGACGCGGTGGCCAGCCGGGAGGCGCCGGGCAGCGCGGGGACCAGCTCGCGCACCTCGGACTCGTTCGGAGTGACCAGGTGGACGCCGGGCACCGCCGCCGGGCCGCGCGGATGCGGGTCCCACACCACCGGCGCGCGGGTGGCGGCCAACGCGTCGCGCAGCGCGGGCTGCCGGGCCACCCCCCGACCGTAGTCGCTGACCAGCACCGCCGACGCCCCCGCGATCACCCGGAGCACCTCCTCGGAGGGCTGACCCGGCTCTCCGGACGTGCCGCCACGGTCGTGGCGCAGCAGCACCCGCCCCCGGGCCCGCAACCGGACCTTCTCCGGCGTCGCGCCGGAGAGGGTCAGCGGGTACACCTGCACGCCGGCGGCGGTGAGCAGAGCGCTCAGCCGGGCCCCGCCGGCGTCGTCGGCGAGCGCGGTCACCAGCACCACCTCGGCGCCCTGCGCGGCGGCGAACACCGCCGCCAGGCCGGCTCCGCCCGGTCGGTCGACGGCCGCGGTCTCGTCGAGCACCGGCACCGGGGAGTCCGGGCAGAGCCGGTTCACCACACCTTCCACGTCCCGGTCGAGCAGGGTGTCCCCGAGCACCACCACCGGTCCCCTCACGCTTGCCTCCTCATCCTCACGCGTCGACCTGCTGGCCGGGCCCGCCGTCGAGCACCACCTCGACCCCGGTGCGCACGGGCGCCGACTCGCCCCGCACGGGGTGGGCCACCGCCGAACCGGCGACCGCCGCCAGCGCGGCTGGCAACTCCTGCTCGAGGTACTCGCAGAGCAGATGACTTGTCACCAGGTGCAGCTCCTGGACGACCTGCGTGTCCGGGGACGCGACGGCCAGCACGTCGTCGCAGGCGTCGGCGAGCGGGTTGGGGGCGACGCCGGTGAGCGCCCAGGTGGTCACTCCGACGGCGCGGGCGGCCTGCGCGGCGGCGACCAGATTGGTGCTGGTTCCACTGGTGCTGAGCAGCAACAGGACGTCGCCGGGGCGGCCGTGGGCGCGCACCTGGCGGGCGTACACGTCGGCGTAGCCGTAGTCGTTGGCGATGGCGGTGAGCGCGCTCGTCTCGGCGTGCAGCGCGATCGCGGAGAGCGGCTGACGGTCGTCCCGCAGCTTGCCGACCAACTCGGCGGTGAGGTGCTGGGCCTCGGCGGCGCTACCACCGTTGCCGGCGACCAGCAGGCGACCCCCGGCGGCCAGCCGGTGGGCCAGGTCCGCGCCCCAGCGCGCCAACTGCCGCTCACACCGCCGGTACGGCACCAGCGCCGCCGCGAGATTCGTCAGGTGGGTGTCGAGCAGGCTGCCCGTCGGCATCAGGCCACCACCCGGGTGGGCCGTCGCACGGCGGCCACCTCGCTGTAGACCTCGACCAGCCGCTCGGCGGTGGCCGCCCACGAGTACCGCGCCCGAGCCCGCTCGCGGGCCGCCGTCGCGTAGGCGAACCGCCTGATCCGGTCGTCGAGCAACCCCTGGATCGCGGCGGCGAGCGCCTGCGGGTCCCGGGCCGGCACGAGGTCACCTGTCGTGCCGTCGAGCACGGTGTCCCGGATGCCGCCCACGGCCGTGCCCACGACCGGCACGCCACAGGCCATCGCCTCCAGCGGGGTCAGCCCGAACGGCTCGTACCAGGGGGCCGCGACCAGCAGGTCCGCCGAGCGGTACCAGCGGCCCATCTCCTCCCGGGGCACCGCCCCGACCAGCTGCACCCGGTCGGCCACCCCGCACGACTCCGCGAGGGCGCGCAGCCGGCGGGCGTACGGGTCGGTCTCCAACAGCCCTTCGGGTGGGCCGCCGACGACCAGGCACTCGGCGTCCGGCACCAGCGCCATCGCCCGGATCACGGTCTGGAAGCCCTTGCGCTCGACCAGCCGACCCACGGTGAGGATCCGGGCCCGTCCCGGTTCCCGGTCGGCGGCCGGCCCGAGCGGGGCGAAGGTGGCGAGGTTGACCCCGGACGGCACCACTGTCATCCGGGACCGGGGCACACCCATCCGGACCAGTTCGCCCACCTCGTCGCGGCACTGCGCGACGACCCGGTCCACCGACCGACCCAGCTCCCGCTCGTAGGAGACCCGTCGGGCCGGGCTGGTGTCCTGCACGCCCTGGTAGCGGCGCTTCACGGTGCCCAGCGCGTGGTACGTCTGCACCACCGGCACCCCGGTCTGCCGGCCGGCGGTCAGCCCGGCCAGACCACTCATCCAGAAGTGCGCGTGGATCACCTCGGGCACCCAGTCGCCGCCGCGCCACCGCCCGATCAGCCACTGACTGAACTCCCGCATGTGCGGCAGCAGGGCGTCCTTGGCCACCGGCTCGGCCGGGCCGGCCGGCACGTGCACCACGTCGTACCCGTCCGGGCTGCGGACGGTCACCGGCAGGTCCGGCGCGTCGCGGCGGGTGTAGACCCGCACCTCGTGCCCGGCGGCGGCGAGCGCGGCGGACAGCTCCGCGACGTGCGTGTTCTGGCCGCCGGCATCCTCCCCTCCGAGGACGGCGAGCGGGCTGGCGTGCTCCGAGATCATCGCGATCCGCATACTTCCTCCTCCAGCAGCCGGTCCCAGTCAGCGAGGAAACGGTCGAGGCCGTACCTGTCGCGCGCGGCGGTTCGCGCCGCCGCTCCGGCCTGACGCGCGGTCGCCGGTTCGGCGATGAACCGGCGGGCGGCGTCGAGCAGGGTGTCGGTCCGGGTGGCAAGCGCCCCCGCCTCCGGCGGCACCGCCATCACCGCCTCGGTGGTGGCGAGCGCGACGACCGGCATGCCGATCGCCATCGCCTCGATGAGGCTGAGCCCGAGGGAGGTCCACCGGCACAGGTGCAGGTACGCCCGCCGACGGGCCAACTCGGCGTGCATCCGCTCCTGGGGCACGTCGTCGTGGCTGGTGAGCCGGTCGGCGGGCAGCCCGAGGTGGTCGGCGAGGCCGGCGACGCCCATGCCGTACACGTCAAGCGGCGCGATCTCGGCGAACTGGGGCAGCAGGTCGGTGCCGGTGACCCGACCGCGCCGTACCGGCTCGTTGATCACCACGGCGAGCCGGTCCAGCTCGCCGGTGTAGGACGCGGTGGGCGCGACGATGCCGTGGTCGACCACCGTGCTGCGGGTGGCGCCGGTGTCCCAGAAGATCTGGTTGAACCCGGTGACGTGGGCGACGAGCAGGTCGTCGCGGTCGGCCATCGGGTGCCGCGTGTTGGGCACGTCGCCCTTGGGGGTGTTGTGCTCGACGTAGATCGCCGGAACGTCGCGGCCCGGGCGGCGACGGAGCCACTCCTCGGCCCGGTCCATCTCCTCCGGGCGTTGCAGGATGACCACGTCGACGTCGGCGCCCGGCAGCTCCTCCGGGGTGACCTCGACCGCGCTGTCCGGCCAGGGGTACGTGCGGGCCCGGCCGAGGCCGTACGGGCCGCGGTCGGGTGTGGTGGGAATCAGGTAGCGGTGGCCGCCGTGCACGAACGACGTGGTCCAGGAGCCGTGCACGTGCCAGAGCAGGATGTTCATCGCCCGCCACCACCACCGACGGCGAGCGTCCGAAGCGCGTCGACCACCTCGTCCGGGTCGATGCCGCTGAGGCAGGGGTGCCCGGGGACCGGGCAGCTGGCCGCCCGGGTGTCCCGGCAGGGCGCGGAGGCGTCGCCGAGCCGGACGGTGGGCACCCGGTAGGGCCCCCACTGTCCGAAAGGGACAGTCGGCGCGAAGAGACTCACGACGGGCACCCCGGTGGCCGCGGCCAGGTGCGCGGGCCCGGTGTTGCCGACCACGACCGCGCCGGCGTCCGCGACGATCGCTGCCAGCCCGGCGAGGTCGGTACGGCCGCCCAGGTCGGTGCCGCCAGCCGCGGCGACCCGGGCGGTGACCGCGCGCTCGTCCGGGCCACCCGTGACGAGCACCCGGTGCCCCGCGTCGGTGAGCGCCCCGACGATCCGGGTCGCCACCTCGGGCGGGCAGGCCCGGCTGGACGCGGCCGACCCGGGGTGCAGCACCACGTACCCCGGGTCGCCCAGGTCGGCGGGGCGCGGCGGCACCGCGGCGCGGCGGAGCCGGAGCACTGGTTCGTCGCCGTCGGGCAGCCGGTGGCCCGCCGCGGCGGCAAGTGAGAGGGCACGTTCGGGTTCGGGGACGCCGACCGGCACCCGGTGCCGGATGTCCAGCAGCGAGCCCGGATAGTCGTCGCTGATCGCGGCGATCCGCTCGATACCCGCCATCCGCAACAGCAGCGCCAGCGGCAGGGCGGACTGGTGGAACGAGGTGAACACCACCGCCTGGTCCACGCCGAGGGCGCCCAGCCGCGCGGTCAGGCCCCGGACGTCCTCCGGATCGACGGGCCCCGGTGCGGGGTCGATCCACGGCAGCGGGTGCTCGATGACCTCGTCGACACCGGGCAGCAGCTCGGCGGCGGCGCGACCGCGCGGCCCACAGAGCAGCACCACCCGCTCCGCGCCGGCCGCGACGGCACGGATCGCCGGGCCGGTGACCAGCACGTCACCCGCCGAGTCCGAACGGACCACGAGCGCCGTCCGCACCGGCTGAGTGGACGAGGCCGTGGGCCGCACGGCCTGTTGGCGGCGCAGGATCTCCGTCACCGCCGCCGGCAGGTCACCTGCCACCCAGCCGGCGGCGGCGACCTCCTCAGGTCGGGTCACCGGGGTGGGCACCAGCACGCCGGCCGCCCCGGCGGCCAGTGCGGCGGCGACGTCCCGGCCGATGTCGCCCACCAGCACGCAGCGCGACGCGGTGGTGCCCAGCTCGCGCGCGGCGGCGTGCACCAGACCGGGCGCCGGCTTGCGGCAGTCACAGCCATCGGCGTCGTCGTGCGGGCAGACCAACCACGCGTCGAAGCGGCCCAGCAACTCCTCGACGCGGGCGTGCACCGCCCGCATCTGCTCCCCGGTGAAGTAACCCCGGGCCAGGCCCGACTGGTTCGTGACGACCGCCAGCCGCAGCCCGGCCGCGCGCAACCGGTCCAGCGCCGCCCGCGCGCCCGGCACCGGACGCACCTTCTCCGGGTCACCGTTGTACGGCACGTCCTCGATCAGGGTGCCGTCGCGGTCCAGCAGCACCGCGTCGTACAGGGCGGGTCGGGGGCTCGCGACAGACCCGGAACCGGCGCGGTCAGCAGCGGCGTACACCTGGGCTGACCTGCGCTGATACGGATCCTCCTGGTCCTGTCGCACAGCCGGCGGGTTCCCTGCGCCCCGAGGAGTAAACGTCGTCGTCGAGGCGGTGGGCCAGCGCCGCCGGCGGTGCCCCGGGTCGGCCTTACCCGCCGAGCCGGAGAAGCTAACCCCGCCTGTCGTTAGCCCGTGTGTGGCGCGGGTATGAAAGCCCAGTGGCGATTGTGGAGAAAGTGATCGACGCTCCCCCGCAGCAGGTGTTCGACGTGCTCGCCGACGGGTGGACGTACAGCGACTGGGTGGTGGGCACGGCACACATGCGGGACGTGGACGACGCCTGGCCCCGGGTGGGCAGCCAACTGCACCACCGGGCCGGGCCGTGGCCGATCTCGTTGCAGGACGCGTCGACGGTGCTGGTCTGCGAACCGCCGCACCGGCTCGTCCTGAAGGCCGGTCTCTGGCCTGCGGGTGAGGCGATCGTGGCCTTCACCCTGGAACCCGTGGGTGACGGCGCAACCCGGGTGCGTCTCGGGGAGGACTTCGCGGCCGGACCGCTCCGCTGGGTCCACAACAAGATCAACGATCTCGTCCTGCACCGGCGCAACCGGGAGACCCTGGCCAGACTCTCCGACATCGCCACCCGGCAGAAGGGTTGACCGTGACACGGACCGTGGTGGTGACCGGCGCGAGCGCCGGCGTCGGCCGGGCCGTCGCCCACGCGTACGCGGCACGCGGCGCACGGCTGGCGCTGCTGGCGCGGGGCGAGGCGGGCCTTGTCGCCGCCGAGCGGGAGTGCCGGGAGCGCGGCGCGACCGACGTCCGCGTGTACCGGGTCGACGTGGCCGACGCGGGCGCGGTGCAGCAGGCCGCCGACGACGTGGTGCACCGCTGGGGCGGCATCGACGTCTGGATCAACAACGCGATGGTGTCGGTGTTCGCGCCGGCCTGGGAGATTCCGGCGCGTGAGTTCCACCGGGTCACCGAGGTCACCTACCTGGGCACGGTGCACGGCACCCTCGCCGCGCTGCGGCACATGCGGGCGCACGGGCGGGGCACCATCGTGCAGGTGGGCTCGGCGTTGGCCTACCGGGGGATTCCGCTGCAGTCGGCATACTGCGCGAGCAAGCACGCCGTCCAGGGGTTCAACGACTCGCTGCGCGCCGAGCTGCTGCACGACTGCCCGGCGGTGAAGCTGTCCATGGTGCAGCTGCCCGCGCTCAACACGCCGCAGTTCTCCTGGGTCCGCACCCGGCTGCCCCGGCATCCGCAGCCGGTGCCGCCGATCTTCACGCCGGAGCTGGCCGCCCGGGCCATCGTGTGGGCCGCCGACCGCGGGACCCGCGAGCTGAACGTGGGCGGCCCGACCTGGCAGGCCCGGGTCGCCGACGCCCTGTTCCCGGGCCTGCTCGACCGCAAGCTGGCCCGCGACGGCTATGACAGTCAGCAGACCGGTGCGGAGATCGACCCGGCGACCTGGCGGGACAACCTGGACCATCCCGGCGACGCCGACACGGACCGGGGCACGGCGGGGGTGTTCCTCGAACAGGCGCGGGACCGCTCCGCGGCCCTCTGGGTCGGCACGCACAAGCCGGCGCTCTCCGGCGTCGCGCTCGCCGTGGCGGCGCTCGCCCTCACTGCTGCCGCGCGTCGACGGCGGTGACCTTCACAATCCCCTGACCAGGGCTTTCGCCAAGAAGGCGGCGGGCGGCGAGGGTCCGCAACGCCCGGAAGGGGTGCCTCCCTCGGAGCGAATGCGGGAACTGGATACCCTTTCCATGACTCTTGTCCGCAAACCGAGGATGACCGACATGATCAAGCCGGTGCAGTTGCCGTCGCCGTGGCGGGACGCACGCCTGACCGTCGTCGTGCCCACCTACAACGAGGCGGGCAACCTCCCGGCGCTTGTCGAGCGACTGCTCGCGCTGCCGCTGCCGGGGCTGCGCATCCTGGTGGCTGACGACAACTCCCCCGACGGCACCGGGGAGGTGGCCGACAAGCTGGCCATCGAGAACCCCGACCGGGTCGAGGTCGTGCACCGCGCCGGCAAGGAGGGCCTCGGCCGGGCGTACGTGGACGGGATGAGCCGGGCGATCGAGGGTGGCGCCGAGTACGTGGCCCAGATGGACGCCGACCTCTCGCACCCGCCGGAGGCGCTGCCGGGAATGCTTGGCGCGCTGCTCTCCACCCAGGCCAGCGTGGTGATCGGCTCCCGGTACGTGCCCGGCGGCGAACTGGACGAGAACTGGCCGCTCTACCGCCGGGCGCTCAGCGGCTGGGCCAACCTCTACGTGCACACGTTGCTGCGGGTACGGATCCGCGACCTCACCGCCGGCTTCAAGATCTGGCGGGCCGACGCCCTGCGCGACATCGACCTGGAGCGGGTGCAGTCCAACGGCTACAGCTTCCAGGTGGAGATGCACTACCTCGCCACCAAGCTGGGCCACACCATCCTGGAGGTGCCGATCCGCTTCGAGGAGCGGCGCGAGGGCGCTTCCAAGATGACCACCGCGACCAAGGTGGAGAGCGCACTCATGCCCTTCCGCCTCCGCAGCAAACACCGCAACATAACCCGCTAGAACCCGCACGCCCCGCGCTCGGAGTCCCCCGCGCCCTGAGCCCGGTCGATCATGGAGTTGTGGTGCCCGTTCAGCACCCTTACAGGCGCTTTGTCCCCCACCACAACTCCTTGATCGACGGCGCGGGGCGGGGTGCGGCGCGCGGGGCGGGGTGCGGCGCGGCGCGGGGCGGGGTGCGGGCAGTGCCGGGGGCTCGGGTTCAGGCGGGGGGGTAGATGGCTTTGTGGGCGGTGGCGATGGCTGCGGCGTAGGCGCGGCCGGTGAGGGCTCGGTCGCGGGCCAGCGCCGCGCGGGCCGCGTTCGCGCCCGGTGCGCCGTGCACGCCGCCGCCGGGGTGCGCCGACGCGCTGGCCAGGAAGAGCCGGTCCACCGGGGTGTCCGCCCGTCCCAGGCCGGGGACCGGGCGCAGGAAGAGCTGTTGGTACGCGGCGGCCGTCCCGCCGCCGAGCGTGCCACCGACCAGGCTCGGGTTGCCCCTCTCCAGGTCGGCCGGCCCGGCCACGTGCCGGCCCACGATCAGGTTGCGGAAACCCGGGGCCGCCTCCTCCAGCACGTCCTCCATCCGCTGTACGTGCCCGGCGACCTCCTCGGCCCGCCAGTTCCGCCGAAACGGCAGGTGGGTGTACGACCAGAGCGACTCGGTGCCCGGCGGGGAGTGGCTCGGGTCCGCCACCGACATCTGACCGACAAGCAGGAACGGGTCGCGGGGCAGTTCGCCACGGGCCAGCTCGCTGGCGTAGTGGGTGAGCCCGTTCAGGTCCGCGCCGAGGTGGACGGTGCCGGCGCCGGCCAACTGCCGGTTGGTCCAGGGCACCGGCGCGGAGAGCGCCCAGTCCACCTTCAGCGTGGAGCCGTCCCACCGGAAGTGCGCCAGGTCCTCCACCAGTCGGGACGGCAGCGCGGCAGCACCGACGAGGTCGAGGTAGAGCGCCGGCGCCGGCACGTCGGCGAGCACCGCCCGTCGGGCCCGCCACAGCGCCCCGCCGACGGTGCGGACACCCATCGCCCGACCCCGGGCGGTGAGCACCCGGTCGACCGGAGCGCCGTAGAGAATCACTCCGCCACGCCCCTGCAACCGATCCACGAGCGCGTTGGTGATCTGCTGCGCGCCGCCGTCCGGCACCGGCCACCCGATCTGCTGGCCGAGCATCGCCAGCAGCCAGCCGTACACCCCGGAGCCGGCCTCCTCCGGGGAGAGGTCGGTGTGCAGGGCGCAGCCGGCCAGCAGCGCCGGCCCGCCGTCCCCGTCGAAGAGTTCGCCGCCGAGTTTCCGTACCGGCACGACCAGACGCCGCCCCAGCCGCAGCGCGCCGGCGACGCGCAGCCGGCGCAGCAGACCCAGCCCGCCGCGTACCGGCGGGAACGGTGAGGTGATCGCGTCGAGCATCGGCTCGGCCACCTCGACCCAGTCGGTGTACGCGTTGAGCCAGCGCTTGCCGTCGCCGGGCGCGAACTGCTCGAGCGAGGCGGCGGTGACGTCCGGGTCCCGGTTGATCACCGCGGCCCGACCGTCCGGCAGCAGGTGTGCCAGCACGTCCGGGGCGTGCCGCCAGGACAACCCGTACCGGCCGAGGTCGAGGCCGCCGAGCACCGGCGAGGCGTACCCGAGGGGGTAGAACGAGCTGTAGAGGTCGCTCAGGTAGCCCGGCGCGGTGACCTCGGCGGAGCGGACCGCGCCGCCGGGCGCAGCGGTCGCCTCCAGCACCACCACGTCCCAGCCGGCGTCCGCCAGCAGGTTCGCCGCCACCAGACCGTTGTGCCCGGCCCCGACGACGACGGCGTCCGCGCTCTGCGCGGCGGTGGTTGTCATCGGATCCGCCTACCCGGCGCGCAACCGGGCGAAACGCGTTTGCCTCGGCGAGGCCGGGGCATCCAGCGCCGCATGTACACGGTTGCGCAGCTGGTGGGTGGCGTGTGGGGTGCGGGCGGCGACGGTGGCGAACTTGTCGTGCGTGATCCCGCGGACGACGCGCCGGTGAGTACGGTGCCGGTGGCCACCGCCGACGAGGTGGGCAAGGCCACCCAGGCGGCCCGCAACGCGGCGGCCCAGTGGGCGGCGACCGCGCCGGCCGAGCGGGCGGCGGCGCTGCACCGGGCTGCGGACGCGGTGGCGGCGGTCACCGAGGAGTTGGCGGCGGCGGTCACCGCCGAGATGGGCAAGCCGTTGGCGGACGCCCGCGGCGGCGTCGAGGCGGGCATCGGCACGCTGCGACAGTACGCGGAGCTGGCCCCGTTACGCGGCGGGCGCACGTTGCACGGCGACAGCGGCGCGATTGACTTCCTGACCCCGCAGCCGCGTGGCGTGGTCGCGGCGATCACCCCGTGGAACGACCCGGTGGCGGTGTCCTGCGGGCTGCTCGGCGCGGCGGTGGTGACCGGGAACGTGGTGCTCTACAAGCCGAGCGAACGGACACCGGCGACGGGTTGGCTACTGGCCCGCGCACTGGACCAGGCGCTGCCGGCCGGGGTGTTGTCACTGCTCACCGGCGGCCCCGAGGTGGGTGCGGCGCTGGCCGCGCAGGAGGTCGACGTGGTGGCGCACGTGGGCTCCACCGCGACCGGGCGGGCGATCGCCGCCGCCGCGGCCCGCACCGGCGCGAAGGTGCTGTTGGAGAACGGCGGCAGCGACCCGTTGATCGTGGACGCGGGCGTCGACCCGGAGTGGGCGGCGGAGCAGGCGGCGCTCGGCGCGTTCGCAAACGCCGGGCAGATCTGCGTGGCGGTGGAGCGGCTCTACGTGCACCGGGAGGTGGCCGACGACTTCGTGGCCGCGCTGGTACGGCGCGCCGAGGCGCTGCGGGTCGGGCCGGGCCGGGATCCGGGCACCGAGCTGGGCCCGCTGGTCGACCGGCGGCACCGGGACCACGTGCACGGCCAGGTGGCCGCCGCGGTGGCGGACGGCGCGCGGGTGCTGGTGGGCGGCGAGGTGCCGGACGGGCCGGGGGCGTTCTACCCGGCCACCGTCGTCACCGGGTGCCGCCACGACATGCCGCTGGTCCGGGAGGAGACCTTCGGGCCGGTCGCCCCGGTGGTGGTCGTCGACTCGTTCGACGAGGCGCTGCGCTGCGCGGCGGACTCCCCGTACGGGCTGGCCGCCACCGTGTTGACAGCGTCGATGAGCCACGCGCAGCAGGCCTGGCGGGAACTGCCGGTGGGCACGGTCAAGGTCAACGCGGTGTTCGGGGGTGCGCCGGGGGGTGCCGCGCATCCGCGCCGCGCCAGCGGGCAGGGCTTCGGGTACGGCCCGGAGTTGCTCGACGAGTTCACCGCCACGAAGGCGGTGCACATCGAGGCGCCGGGCGGCGGGCAGTGGTGAGAACAGCACGGGCGGACGCAGGGGTGGAGCGCCCGCCCGTACCGCGTCGGTGGTGCTCAGGTGCGGCGGCGGTCAGTCGCCGCGGGCCTTGCGGGTGGCGCGGTCGTTGGCCTTCTCGATGGCCGTGACCAGCTCCGGTTTGGTCATGCTGGACCGGCCGGGTACGTCGAGTTTGCGGGCCACCGACATCAGGTGGTCCTTGGTGGCGTTGGCGTCCACGCCGCCCGCCGTGGGGGCCCGCCGTTCCGGCCCGCCGCCGGCGGCCTGCTGGTCGCTGGGGCCCTTGCGGCCCTTCGGCTCCCAGTGGTCGCCCACCTTCTCGAACTGGTGCTTCACCGCGGCGAAGGCGGTGCGGTGCGACCGCTCCCCCTCGCCGTAGGTCTCGACCGCCGAGTCGTGCGTCTTCTCCCAGGTGCGCTGCGCCTTCTCCGGGGAGCGTCGCAGCGTGCTGGGCAGGTCCTCGCGCCCGGGCATCTCGTCCTCCTCCGTGTCGACAGGGTCACTGTGACCGTTCCCCCGGGACGCGGCGGCAAACCCTGGCGGCGCCGACCGGGCGCGGTGGGGGTTTGTCGATTTCGCCGTCCGGGTACCGCCGCGTCCAGGCCAGAGGGGGACGACCGGTCATCCGGCGGCCGGGGCGCAGGGAGCGGGCATGACGACCACGGAGCCGGGCACGACCGTCGACGGCACATCCGACACTCGGGTACCCCGGCGGATGCGGCAGCTGAGCTGGCGGACCTGGCGCGGGGTGCTGGTCCGCAGCGTGCAGAACTTCGTCAACGACAACTGCTCCGACTGGGCCGCCGCGCTCACCTACTACGGCGTCCTGGCGCTCTTCCCGTCCGCCATCGTGGTGGTGGCCCTCGTCGGTCTGGTCTCCGATGGTGAACGGACCCTGGACACGGTGGTCGACCTGGCCAAACAGGTCGGTGCCGGTGCGGTCCTGACCGACGACGAGGGCGGCGTGGTCGGGGTGATCCGGTCCGTGGTGCTCGACCAGAGCAACCCGAAGCTGCTGCTGAGCTTCGGTCTGCTCGGCGCGCTCTGGTCCGCGTCGGGCTTCATCGGCGCGTTCACCCGGGCCTCGAACGCCGTCTACGGGGTGACCGAGGGCCGTCCGGTGTGGAAGCTTCGACCGCTCCAGATCGGCCTGGCGGCGATCACGCTGGTGCTGCTCGCGGTGGTCGCCCTCGCCCTGATCGTCAGCGGGCCGGTCACCGACGCGGTCGGCGACCTGGTCAACGCCGGTGGCCTGGCCCGCACGGTGTGGAGGGTGGCGAAGTGGCCGGTCCTCGCCATGATCATGATGGTGCTGCTGTCCCTGCTGTTCTGGATCGCGCCGAACGTGCGCCAACCCCGGTTCCGCTGGCTCACCCCGGGCGGCGCGGTGGCCCTCGTCTCCTGGGCGGCTGCCTCCTTCGGCTTCGGCCTCTACGTGGCCAACTTCGGCTCGTACAGCACCACCTACGGCAGCCTTGGCGCGGCCATCGCGTTCCTGGTCTGGCTCTACCTGTCCAACTCGGCGCTGATGCTCGGGGTGCAGATCAACGCCGAGGTGCAGCGCGGGCGACAGTTGCAGGCCGGCGACCCGGACCCGGAGGACCCGGTGCTGCCGCCGCGCCGGCCCGCCGACGACTGAGCCGGTGTTCCGGGCCTGGTCGTCCGGTTCGCCCCCGAAGCGAGAGCCCGTTCGTGGCCCGGTGCCGGTTTACCGGGCGGGGTGCCGGGTAGCGCAGAAGGCATGGAGCGTGGCAACAGCAAGCACGGACCGAGGATCGACGAACAGATGAGTCAGGAGGTCAGCGGCCTCGTGCAGGGGCCGGGGACCGGTGGCTCTCGGGTCGACGAGTCGCGGGTGCCGGAACCGGCCGGCGAGGACCAGCCGGAGACGACCACCGCCCCGGCCGGCGACCTGCGCACCGGAACCCCGCAGGGCATGAGCTCCACGGACGTCGAGCAGCGCAGCCGGCTCGGCCGATTCATCTCGATGAGCGCGCTGCCGGGTGACCGCTTGGTGCTCATCGCCAGCGCCCGCGAGAACGAGGCGCCCGACGACATCGTGGCGGCGTTGGAACGGCTGCCCGAGGGCACCGTCTACCAGACGGTCTCCGAGGTGTGGGCCGCGCTGGGCAACAAGAACGAGACGACTCGCTGGTGAGAGGGATCGCCCCCGATCCGACGATCCACCAGCGACTGAAGGAGGTTCCCCGATGAGTGGCGTTACCGAACATGTGGACGTTTCCGTACCCGTGCGCACCGCGTACGACCAGTGGACGCAGTTCGAGGAGTTCCCCGAGTTCATGGAGGGTGTGCAGGAGGTCCGGCAGCTCTCCGACACGATGACCCACTGGACCGTGGACATCGCCGGGGTGAAGCGCGAGTTCGACGCGGAGATCACCGAGCAGCTCCCCGACGAGCGGGTCGCCTGGCGCTCGACCGACGGCACCCAGCAGGCCGGTGTGGTGACCTTCCACCGACTGGACCAGGACAAGACCCGGGTCACCCTGCAACTCGAGTTCGAGCCGCACGGCGTGGTCGAGCAGGCCGGCGACAAGCTCGGCATCGTCGACCGGCGGGCGAAGGGCGACCTGGAGCGGTTCAAGACCTTCATCGAGCGGCGTGGTCAGGAGACCGGTGCCTGGCGCGGGCAGGTGGACCGCCCGCAGCCGTGACCGCG
Organism: Micromonospora sp. NPDC003944; assembly: GCF_053605225.1. Classification (NCBI taxonomy): domain Bacteria; kingdom Bacillati; phylum Actinomycetota; class Actinomycetes; order Micromonosporales; family Micromonosporaceae; genus Micromonospora; species Micromonospora sp. NPDC003944. Next base: position 8,336 of record NZ_JBSGIV010000028.1, on the reverse strand, counting down.
AGCAGTGCAGCCGCGATGGCCGCCGGGGTCCCGGCGGCCATCGCCGTACCCGGGCCCGTTTGCGATCATCGTGCCCGGGTACGGCTGTCGGTATGACCGACGACAACATCAGGGTGTGGCGGGACGAGGAACGGCTTCCGTTGGAGGAGTTGGAGCGCGCCGTGTCGGGCTCCAGCCTCGACGGGCAGGCCGACGACGTGACGGGTAACGACGCCGGCGAGGAGGCCACGTTCGGGCACGGGCCGGCCGCGTCGGACCGTGACGGGGCGGCCCAGGGCAACAGCCGGGAGGCCACCGACCCGCAGCGCGCCTACCGCCCCTCCACCACCGGCAGGACCGGGCCCGACGTCTGAGGATCACTCCCGGGCTGGCTGGGCACCCCCCGTGCGGGGGCCCCGACGCCGGGTCGGCGCGCGCCCCACTCGTGGAGCGCGATCAGCGCCAGCGCGAGCGCCAACAGGGCCGCGCCCAGCACCTCCACCGACGTGTTGCCGATCAGCACGCCCAGCGCGGCCGGGACGAGCGCCGCACCGACGCCGGAAGCGCCGATCTGCAACCCGATGGCCCGGTCCGCGTGCGCCGCGCCGACCCGCTCGGCGGTGGTGAGGGTGAGCAGCGGAAACACCGGCGCGGCGGCGAAACCGACCACGATCAGGCCGAGCACCGCAAGGACGGCCGGCCCGGGTACGGCGATCAGCGCCGCGCCGACCGCCATCCCGACCAGGCTGGCGCGCAGCACCAGCCCCGCCCCCAGGCGTTCGGCCACCAGCCCCTGCACCACCCGACCGACGAAGAGGCTGCCCCAGTACGCGGAGACGCAGCCGCCGGCAAGTGCCGCGCTGAGCCCACGCCCCTCGGTCAGCAGCAGGAACGCCCACAGACCGGCGGACACCTCGATCGCCACGTACACCACGAAGGCGAGCGTCCCCGACCAGACCGCCGGCAGCCGCAGCGTGTCCCGGACGGTCGGCGCCGGCCCGGCGGGCGTGGCCTGGACCGACTCGCCCGCCTCGTTACCGGCCGGGGCGCCGCGGTGCCAGGCCCGAGCGGTGAGCACGAACGCGACGGCGAGGACGAGCTGGGCGGCGGCCACGATGCCGTACCCCCACCGCCACGCGAGCCCGGCGCTCAGCACACCGGTCATGATCAGTGGGCCGATGGCCACGCCGAGGCCGAAGAAGGCGTGCAACCAGTTCATGTGGCGGGGTCCGAAGGCCCCGGCGGCGTACGCGTTGAGCCCGGAGTCCACCGCGCCGGAGCCGAGCCCGAGCAGCAGCGCGCAGCCCACCAGCACCGCCAGCACCGGGCTCACCGAGAAGCCGGTCAGCGCCAGGCTGGCCAGCACGGTGCTGCCGGCGAGCAGGGCGCCCACGCCGACCCGGGCCAGTGTGAAGCCGGCCAGCACGCTCGAGGTGAGATAGCCGACGGTGCCGGCGGTGAGCACCCATCCGACTGCCTCGGTGGGCACGTCGAAGTCGGCCCGGATCGACAGCCAGCTGACGCCGAGCAGGCCGTCGGGCAGGCCGAGGCTGACGAACGCGAGGTAGGCCAGCAGGAGCAGCATGGCGCGGGGGCGCGCGGGCGGGGTGGACACGAGAACCCATCTTGCCGCAGGGGCACCTTAGCGCCGTCGGCAGCCGATCGCCCACCGCGCAAAGAAGTCGTGTCCGTACGGTCGAGAAAACGGACAGCTCATCCAGAATCGGCCGATCGGACGACGGCAAGCCGGCTGTTTCGCGTAAGAATTTCGGGATGCATCAAGGCTCCGGAATCCTCTCCACGCGTCAGCGCCGGCTCGCCTGGCTCGGCTTCCTGCTCGCCGCGCTCCAGGCGCCCGTGTCCGCCTGGCTCGTCGCCGACGAGTCGTGGCTGTTCAGCCTCTGCGTCGCGCTGATGGTGGCCACCGTGATCATCGCTGACGACGCGGCCCGGCGACGCCCGGCCGACGCGACAACCGACTAGCCTTCGTCACCCGGCCGGGCCTCGTGGCCCGGCCGGCCCCGGCTGCGGCGACGTTCCTTCATCTCCGCCTCGTAGAGGTGCCGCCGCCCGCCCACCAACTCGTCGCGGGCCTGCTGGTCCAGCTCCCGGAACAGCGCGTGGTAGCCGTCGTCGAAGTCCTCGACGATCTGGAACGTCCACCGTCCGGCGATGACGTTGCGGCCGCGCAGCTCAGTGCCGATCCGCTCGGCCAGGTGCGGATGCCCGGCGGCGCGGAACTGCTCCACCGCGTCGTCGAGCATCAGGTCGGCATGGCCGACCAACTGGTGCATCGAGTAGAGGTGCCCCCGGGCCCGCTCCACACACTCCAGCGCCTCGCTGAGCTTGCCGAGCGCCGCGACCGTCTCGTCGCTGACCCCGTCCGGCCGCCGGTGCCGCTCGTCCGGTCCGTCCGCCCGCTGTCCCATCCGTGCCTCCGTGCCGTGTCCCGCCATCGGTGCGTGTTCTCCTGCTGCCCCGTCTGTGCCGGATCAATCCCCCAGGTCAGCGGCTATCGCCCCAGTGGCAGAGGCGACATCCACCGAGCGGCCGAGGCCGACGCCGTCACCTGTCGGTTAGCCTCGGTCACCATGCGTGTGCCGTTCAGCCGGGTCGCCTCCCGTACCGCCGTCGACTCGGCGCGGTCCACCCTGGCCGCCCTCACCGTCTCCGTGGGCACCGTCGGGCTCACCGCCGCCGCCGCGCGACCGGGTCTGCTGGCCCTCGTCGACCAGCACGCGGCAGCCGTCCGGGACAGCCTCGACGGCGACCGCACGCCGCTGACCTCCGCGGCGCTGGCCGGCTACGCCGAGGGGGTCCGCGCCGCCGCCCTGGAGCACGGGTGGGCGCCGCCCAGCGGGCCGGTCGACTGGAGCCACCCGGAGTGGCTGCTCACCCGCCTGCTCGCGGTCTGCGCGCTCGCTCGCGCACTCGACCGGGACTGACGACACACGCGAGGGAGGGCACCCCGCGTCGTACGCGGAACACCCTCCCACCCGTCGTAACCGGACTACGAGCGGTACTGCTGGGCTTCGTCCACCCGAGGCATGGCCTGGGTACGGTCACCCCCGCGGTCGGCCATCTGCCGCTCCACGTCACTCCGCCCGGCCGACGTGGCCTGACGCTGCTGCTGCACCGCACGGGCCTCCTCGGCCGCCCGACGCAGCCACCCGTCCCAGCGGTTCTGCATCGGCTTCACGAGACCGCCGCCGACGCCGACGATCAGGATGCCGGCCACCGTGGCGAGCACCGCGATCAGCACCGGAGTGGTCACCGTGGTGGCGATACCCACCTGGTTCAGGGCGGCGATCACACCGAGCGCGATGATGAAGATCGCCGTCAGGTCGGCCAGGACCTTGCCGTACGAGAGCCCTCCCAGCGCGCCGGTGACCAGATCCCGCACCGCGTTGGCGATCGCCGCCGCCACCACCACGATGACGATCGCGATGAACGCACGCGGCAGCCAGGCCACCACGCCGCTGATCAGGTCACTGATCGCGTTGGGCCCCCAGACTCCGAAGGCGAACTGCAGCGTGAACAGCAGTACGGCGTAGTACGCCAGTCTGGCCAGGATGTCGCTGGCGTCGTACTTCGTTCTCTCCAGGGCCCGTTTGATGCCACCGCGTTCGACCGCCTGGTCGAAACGCACCCGTTCCAGCACCGTATCCACGATCTTGAGGACGGCTCTGGCGATCAGCCAGCCGACCACGAGGATGACGATGAAGGCCACTGCCTTCGGGATGAAGAGCAGCACCGACCTCCAGGTGTCGGCGATGGCATCGCCGATGTCGGCCTGCCGGACCGCGAGGGTTTTCAGCATGATGTCCCTCCTGTCGCATGGACTGCGCCGGGCGCATACCCGGCAACAGGTCCGGCACTCCGCGCAGCGTGCGGCGTTTTTCGCGACCGGGGCCTCTGAACTGCCCGAACAGCCACGGCGAGGGACGCGGCGACGGCCCGCCGCAGTGATCGGATGCCTTTTCCGGTCGGCCGACTAGGCTGCGAACATGCCAGGAACGGTCGGGCGGGTCCCCACGCCAGCAACTCCCGGCCCGGACGCACCCGCCGGGTCCGCCCCGGGCGTCGGCGTGCTCGCCCACGACTGGGCGGACACCCCGCTGGGTCCGGCCGACGACTGGGACGTCGCCCTCCGGGCCGTGGTGGAGCTGATCCTCGCCGCGCCGATGCCGATGGCGCTGGCGTACGGCGACGACCTCGTCCTGCTCTACAACTCCGGCTACGCCGACCTGCTGGGCAGCAAGCACCCCAGCGCCTTCGGCCGCCCGGCCGCGGAGGTGTTCGCCGAGATCTGGGCGCTGCCCGGCGTGGGTGCGGTGATCGAGCGCTGCTACCGGCAGGGCGTGCCCTTCCTGGAGAAGGAGTCCACCCTGCCGCTGGTCCGTGGGCACTCCGCGACGGTGGAGCAGGCGGTCTTCACCCGGAGCTACTCGCCGGTGCGCGACAGCGCCGGGCAGACCGTGGGCGTGTTGACGGTCGCGGCCGAGACCACCCACGTCACCGAGCAGTTGCAGAGCCTCAGCGAGGTGGCCGCGGCGCTCGCCGGCACCCTCACCCTGGACGACGTGGCCCGGGTGGCGCTGCGGTACGCGATCACCACGTTCGACCCCGACCAGGCTTCGTTCGCGGTCGACGAGGGCGGCGGGGGCTGGCGCATGGTGCGCCGGGTCCGGGGCGAGTTGCTTGACGAGGCCGACGAGCGGCTGCCCCCGCTCTGGCGGCGCGCGGCGGCGGACTGGTCGGCCCCCGTGGTGCAGGCGGCGCGCTCCGGCGGCCCGTCGTTCACCCGCGACGGGCAGCCGCTGCGGGACACCGCGGTGGACCGCCACGACCAGAAGATCCGCGCGATGGCGGCCCTGCCCCTGGGCACCTCGGTGGTCCGTGGTGGGCTGGCCGTCGGCTATCAGGTCCCGCACACCTGGTCCCCGGCCGAGCGGGCGCTGCTTGCCGCCTCGGCCGAGCTGATCGGCCAGGCCGCGGAGCGGGCCCGCCGGTTCGAGACCCAGCACGGCACGGCCCAGCTCTTGCAACGCAGCATGTTGCCGGAGCACCTACCGGATCTGCCCCGACTACGGATCGCGGCCCGCTACGACCCGGGCGTGGACGGCAACGCCGCCGGCGGCGACTTCTACGACGCGTTCCTGCTGCCCAACGGCTCGCTCGGCGTGGTGCTCGGCGACGTCGCCGGGCACGACGTGCAGGCCGCCGCGCGGATGGGGCAGGTCCGCGCCGCGCTGCGTGCCCTGGCCCTCGCCGAACCGGCACCCGACGCGGTCCTGGCCGGCCTGGACCGGCTGGTGACCAGCCTCGGCGCGGAGGCCAGCACGCACGAACTGTTCGTCACCGTGGCGTTCGGGGTGATCGACACCGAGCGGCGGGAGCTGACCCTGTCCAGCGCCGGTCACCCCGCGCCGCTGATTCGTCGCGGCGGCCCGGAGGGCCGGTTCCACGCCGAGTACGTCGACGTCCCGGCCGGACCACCGCTGGGGCTTGGCGGTCGACTGGGCACCACGACTGTCCCGTTCCGCCCCGGCGACACCCTGCTGCTGTTCAGCGACGGGGTGGTGGAGCGACGCCGGCAGAGCCTGAGCGCCGGGCTGGCCACCCTGAGCGACGCCGTCGCCAAGGCCGGTAGTGGCGACCCGCGCGCGCTCTGTGCGGTGGCCACGGCGGCGGTCCCGGGCGGCACCGAGGACGACGTGGCCGTGCTGGCGGTCGAGCACGCGCTCACACCGAGCCGGTCGGCGAGCATGGAGGTGCCCGCGGAGCCGACCGCGCCCAGCCGGGTCCGACACTGGCTGACCGGCCAGCTCACCGAGTGGCAGGTGCCCGAGTCGGTGATCGGTGCGGCGGTGCTCTGCACCAGTGAGCTGACCACCAACGCGTTGCTGCACGCCGGCACGGCCGCCCGGGTGGAGATCGACCTGAGCGCCGAACGCCTACTCGTCTCGGTGGCGGACTCCGGCACCCGGGGCACCGTGACCCGGGCCCGTACCGACACGTTGAGCAGTCGCGGGCGCGGCCTCGGCCTGATCGAGGAGCTCAGTGACGCCTGGGGCACCGACCCGTCGGTGCGCGGCTCCACGGTGTGGTTCGAGATCCTCACGCCGCCGGCCGCGCACCCCTGAGAGCACCGCAACGGTGTGGAGGACGCGATGGCTACCGACCGGCCAGCCGGAGTTCTCTTCGACGTCGACGGCACCCTCGTCGACACCACCTACCTCCACACCGTGAGCTGGTGGGAGGCGTTACGACAGACCGATCAGCCGGTGCCGATGGCGACGGTGCACCGCTCGATCGGGATGGGGTCGGACAAGCTCCTCGACCACCTCCTCGGCCCGGAGCGGGACCGCGACGCGGACTCGAAGCTGCGCGACGCGCACGACACTCTTTACGCCGAGTACTGGGATCGACTCACGCCGCTCCCCCGGGCGGCCGACCTGTTACGCGCCTGCGCCGAGCGGGGGTTGCGGGTGGTGCTCGCCACCTCCGCCACGGAAGCGGAGGTGGCCGCGCTCCGTCGGGCGCTCGCCGCCGACGACGTGATCGACACGGTCACCTCGTCGGAGGACGCCAAGCAGAGCAAGCCGGCACCGGACATCCTGGTCGCCGCGTTGGAGCAGTCCGGGTTGGCCGCCGAGCGGGCGGTCTTCGTCGGCGACTCGGTGTGGGACGTCGTCGCGGCCGGGGCACTGCACATGCCGTGTGTGGGCCTGACCTGCGGTGGCACCAGCCGCGGCGAGTTGGCCGGCGCGGGTGCCGTAGCGGTGTACGAGGACCCGGCCGCCCTGTTGACCGAACTCGCGGACTCGCCGCTCAGCCGATCCCGGTAAGGATCACTGTGGTCTACCGCCGCGTACGCGCATAGCCGGAGCCCTTGCGGGGCAAGGTGTGTCACCACCTGCCCGCGCCCTGCGGGTGCGGCGGAAAGGTGGTGCCGTGGAGCCGGTAGACGTGGCGTTCGCGCTTGTGGGCCTGGGCGCTCTGCTGGCGGGCATCCTGCCCCGGGTGTTGGAGCAGCGCCCACTGTCCATGCCGATCGCCTTCCTCGCCCTCGGCATGGTCGTGTTCCTGCTGCCGGTCGGGTTGCCGTCGCCGGACCCCCTGGCCCACCCGGAGCTGACCACCCACCTCACCGAGATCGGGGTGATCGTCGCGCTGATGGGCGCCGGGCTCAAGATCGACCGGCCGCTGAGTTGGCGGCGGTGGTCGTCCACCTGGCGGCTGTTGGCGATCGCGATGCCCCTGTGCATCGCGGCGGTGGCCCTGCTCGGCTGGTGGTGGGCGGGGCTGGTGCCGGCCGCCGCGCTGTTGTTGGGCGCCGCGCTGGCCCCGACCGACCCGGTGCTCGCCGCCGACGTGCAGGTCGGCGAGCCGACCGACGTGGAGGACTCCGAGGACGAGGTCCGCTTCGCGCTGACCTCCGAGGCCGGCCTCAACGACGGGCTGGCGTTCCCGTTCGTCTACGCCGCCATCGCCATCGCGTCGACAAGCCTCGCGCCGGGCGACTGGCTGGCCGAGTGGTTCACCGTGGACGTGCTCTGGAAGGTCGGCGTCGGCGTCGGCGGTGGGCTGCTCATCGGCTGGCTGCTCGGCAAGCTGTTCTTCCGCGCGCCGAGCGAGCTGCGGCTGGCCCGGCACGCCGAGGGCTTCCTGGCGCTGGCCGCCACGTTCCTGGCGTACGGGCTGGTGGAGGTGGCCGGCGGGTACGGCTTCCTGGCGGTGTTCGTGGCCGCCCGGGCCATCCGGGCCGCCGAGCGGACCCACGAGTTCCACTCGGTGCTGCACGACTTCGCCGAGCAGGTAGAACGGCTCCTCACCCTGGTGCTGTTGCTGCTGCTCGGCGGCGCGATCGTGGGTGGCCTGCTGGGCCCGCTGACCTGGCCGGCGGCCGCCGTCGGGCTGGCGCTGGTGTTCCTGGTACGACCGCTGATCGGCTGGTTGTCGCTGCGCGGCGCTCCGGGGCGCCCGGCCGAGCACTGGGTCATCTCGTTCTTCGGCATCCGCGGCGTCGGCTCGTTCTACTACCTCGCGTACGCCACCACCAAGGCCGACTTCCCCCAGGCCGAACTACTCTGGGCGACCGTCGGGCTGGTGGTGCTCGTCTCCGTCGTGGCGCACGGCATCACGGCGACCCCGATCATGCAACTGCTGGACCGGGAGGGCGAGCGGACCTCCGACCCGGCCGAACGCGACAGCGACGCGCGCCCCGTCGCGGCAGCCGGTCACGCCTGAGCGGCCGGCTCAGGCCAGCCGGTCACGGCTGCGCGGAGCTGGTCGGCGTAGATCGTCTTCAGCTCGTCGGCGGACTTGAACGTGCCGTCCTCGTTGGCGGCGGA